>DAOVFN010000132.1 GCA_030672885.1 Candidatus Aenigmatarchaeota archaeon
TTATCAGAACAAAAAGTATATCCAAGTATTGATGATATGCAGAATGCACTACCCGTTGGACTAGGCGACCATGTTTTCAGGGTATATGAAGACAAGAACGAGGAAAGAACTTACAAACCTCACAACTTAACCGTGAGTTCAAGAACTAAAAGATTAACAAAAACATTCTTATCAAAATCCCTTAAGAAGTATCAACATCTATTATTTGATGAACATAGAGAAGAAGTTAAAGATATTCTAAATGAATAGTTCGCCCGCCAATTGAAACTAACAGCCATTATACGAACTTGATTGGTCCCAGCAGCTCTGGGTGATAGAGATGGTCTTTACTCAATAGAGAAATAAACCCGCCTGTTGTTCTTTCCCTTGTTCTCAAGCTTGAGTATCTTCAGGGTACCTATCTCTTTTATGTTCCTGAGGTGAGTCCCTCCGCAGAGCTGCCTGTCAAAATCCTCTATCTCGACAATCCTGAATTCCTTAATGCCCGATGGCATGCCCTTGGCCAGCCTGACGAGTTCAGGGTCCTTCATAGCATCATCCCTGGAAAGAAAGAGGAAGTTCACGTGCTTTGCCTCCCTGATGAGGCTGTTTGCCCTCTCCTCGAAGCTCATTATCTTTTCCCTGTCGAAGTCGTCCAGGGAGAAATCTATCCTGGTCTTGTCCTCCCCTATCTGGTTGCCTGTGATTATGGCCCCAGTTTCCTTGTAGATTATGCCGGAGAGCACATGTGCTGCTGTATGATACCTCATGAAGAGATACCTTCTCTCCCAGTCAATGTCGCACTCCACCTCGTCCCCTGCCCTGAGGCCCTCCTGGTCAAGCTCGTGTGATATCTCTCCAGAGAACCTGCCTGCATATACAACCCTGAACTCCCTGCCGTCAGAGAGCCTCTTTATGGTTCCAGTGTCCCAGGGCTGTCCGCCTGCCTTGGGGTAGAATGCAGTGTCCTCAAGAACCACGAATTTCTCCTTTGCAGATTTAACCCTGGTCTTCCAGGTTTTAAGGTAGCAATCCCTCAGATAGAGCGGCTCCTTCATTTTATCACTTGAAATAATCTCCGGAGTTTTTTAAATATTCCCTGTAGGCCTTGTCCACGGTTCTCCTGTTCACGTATGGGGTGTGGTGCCTGAACCCGCCTGCGAAGCTCTTGGGTATGTGCATGAGTTCGTGTATGAGTGTCCTGAGTCTCTCTTCCTCGCTGAGGCGGTCAAAATTCTCTGACAGGGCCTCTATGATGTAGTGCGCCTCCATTCCCAGGGCGCTCTGGAATATCCTTGAGAGAGCGTGGCACCTGGCCAGCACCCTTTTGGAGCGGGTTCCCCGGCTCCGCACAAAGGCCACCCTGGCAAGGTCTATGTGGTCCATGCCGAGGACGCGGACAATCTTTCCAGCCTGCTCCTCCATCTCGGGTGCCCTATGATAGGAGATCTTGTGGTACGATGCCATGAACATAGATGACATCCGTTTCTTATATAGCATAGCGAACACCGTACTCGCTGCGCTGCAACATCCTTTTTTATAGCTGGCGATATACCTATTTTCATGGAACCAGAATCCATAGAAAATGCCAGTAAGGTTGCCTTCAGGGCAGCCCGTGAGGCAGGGGCCATTCTAAAGGAGAGCTTCGGCAAGGTCTACTGGGTCAGGCACAAAGCGGGCAATGAGACCCTGACCGAGCTCGACCTCAGGGCCGAGGAGACCATAAAATCCATAATAAAGGAAGCCTTTCCAGAGCACGGCATCCTTGCCGAGGAATCGGGGCATGAAGAATCCCCCGGGGATTACCTCTGGGTGATAGACCCCCTTGACGGCACGACTAATTATTCCATAAACAACCCGTTCTTCTGCACCTCGATATCACTGGCCTTCAGGTCCGAGACCGTGCTGGGCGTGACCTATGCGCCCATGACAGGGGAGCTCTTCCATGCGGTGAAGGGCCTGGGCGCATTCCTGAACAACGCGCCGATAAGGGTCTCCCAGGAGGCGGATCTCTCAGGGCTGCTGCTATCGTACTGTAACGGCAAGTCCCCTGAGGACAAGGATGAGATAGGCAGGATATTTTCCAGAATAAAGCCCGTTGCCAGGGACTTTGACCGCTACAAGGCAGGCGCCCTGGAACTGGCGTTTGTTGCTGCCGGGCGGTTCGGCGCCTATATGGCAAACAGTCAGATGGCCTGGGACTCATCTGCAGGGGCGCTGTTGGTAAGGGAGGCCGGCGGCAGGGTCACTGATTTCTCTGGCAGTCCCTGGGACATCCACAGCCATGACATTCTGGCATCCAACAACATGATTCACAGCGAGCTGCTGGATATTATAAAGGAGATAAGGGGTGGATGATGTCTGAGCATGTCAAGGGGCTCTGGGTGGACAGGTACAAGCCCCGGACAGTGTCAGATATCGTGGGCCAGGGCAAGGCAGTGAGGGAGGTGCTTGATTTCCTTGATGCATGGAAGCCAGGCCAGGCCGCTCTCCTGCACGGCCCGCCGGGCGTGGGCAAGACCCTTCTCGTGGAGACCCTGGCCAGGGAGCGCGGTCTCTCGCTTCTGAGCGTCAATGCCTCTGACAGCAGGAACGCATCGCAGATAGAGGCCTGCCTGGGCAGTGCTTCAAAG
>DAOVFN010000022.1 GCA_030672885.1 Candidatus Aenigmatarchaeota archaeon
AAACAATGGAAACCTGTCCTCGATGTGGATCAACCGGATACCAACCCACATACCAACACCCCATGCAAGTCGTCATGCAAGACGAATACGCCCACATCTGCTCGGCCTGCGGCTTCACATGGCCCCGAAAAGGTAGAGAAGAATCCATGCCCCGGATGGGAGCAGGAACACCGGAATGCCGGCAAGGAATATCCCGAATATGATTATGAACTCCACATACCTGTCCACTACGGTGTCCAGATAGGCCCCGAGCCTGGAGTCCCTGCCCGTGACCCTTGCCACAGAGCCGTCCACCAGATCAAGAAACGACGAGAGAATGAACAGCAGCGCCGCCGGAATGAACTGCGAATGATACATGAAATAGAGCGACACCATCACAGGAAGGAGCGACAGCATGGTCCACTGGTTCGGAGAGAGCCTTAACCTGCTGAAGGCCATGCCGATCCTTATGGAGATGTCCTGGAACCTCTCCCTATGCCTGTACAGCGTCATACAGAATGATTGTATTGCTGCTTAAAAATGCCGCCGGCCTATTCCCTGCCGAACCCTATGCTTACGCTCTTTCCGTCGAGCTCCCATGTTCCCTTCTGCTGCTTTGGCTGCCCATATGTTATCCCGGACGAGCCCACCCCATGAAGGATGGCCTTCTCGTGCTTTCTGATGAGCTTCTCTGTCTCCTTGTCCGTATTGAGCGTGAGCACGATACTGTCCGTGACCTTGAGCCCATCCTTCTTCCTGAGCACCTGGATGCTCCTCATAAGCTCCCTCACGAATTTCTCTTCCTCCAGGACATCGCCGAGCCCGAGCCTGCCCCCTGGGAAGGGCTTCATCTCCCTGGATGCCTTGTCGAGGAACCTGACCTCCCTCACGTTGCCCATGAAGCGCACCACATCCCTGAGGTCCTTCACGGCCTTCAGGACATCCTTCTTCTCTGAATAGATATGGACCGCATCGAGCGGCCACTTGAGCTTCAGCCTCCCATCTTCCCTGGCAGCGTTCATCTGCTCTATGAGGCCCTTCACGATGGCCATGGAATTCTCGAGCTTCCTGTCAACGAGGTTCTTTTCCTGCTCAGGCCAGGCCTCTGAATGCACAGAGAACCTCTTCCCGAACATGTCCTGGTATATGTGCTCGCTCATGAACGGGGAAACGGGGGCCATAATCCTGACGAGCTTCTCCAGGACATAGTGGAGGGCATACCGGGCGGCTGCCTTGTCCCCTCCTGTGTACCATGGGGACAGCCTGTCCCTGACGAGCTTGATATACCACCTTGACAGGTCGTTCAGTATGAAATCACCTGTGCTGGAAACAATCCTGTGAATCATGTAGCCCTCGGCCTCCTTGCTCAGTTCCAGAAGGCTATTGACCCGGCTGATTATCCACATGTCTTCTGGCTTCAGCACGGGCCTCTTCGATGGCTTCTTTGGCGCATATGCCTTTGTGAACTGATAGACGTTCCAGAGCACATTGAAGAGCTTGCTGGTATCCTTGGTACTGTCCCAGTTGAAATAGAAGTCATCCCACGGTGCGCTGCTCATGAGATAGAACCTCAGCACGTCCCTTCCATACCTCTCGATTACCTGGGCGGGTGTCACTACGTTTCCCTTGGACTTGGACATCTTGGCGCCCTTGGCATCCAGGACGAATCCGTGCAGCATGATTGTCCCGAACGGCGACCTGTCAAACGTGAGCACGCTGGTTATGATCTGAGAGTTCCACCATCCCCTGAACTGGTCAGGTCCCTCGGTCTGGAAACTGGACGGCCAGAGCTTCTTGTACAGCGCCTTCTTTCTCGGATATTCCAGCGCGGCCCATGTCGATACCCCTGAATCGAACCACACATCCAGCACATCGGGTGTCCTTTTCATGTTCTTGCCGCATTTGGGGCAGGGAATCTTCACCGCGTCAATCCCGGGCCTGTGCAAGTCTATCTCCCTGTCGAGACCGCTCTTCTTTCTGAGCTCCTCAAACGAGCCTATCACCTCTATGGCCCCGCAGGCGCACTCCCATATGGGCAGGGGGATTCCCCAGTAGCGTTGCCTTGAGACAGGCCAGTCACCGAGGTTCCTGAGCCAGTCCCTGAACCGGTTGCCTGCCCATTTTGGAACCCACCTGACCTTTTTGTTCTCTTCAAGGAGCCTGTTCCTTATCTCTGTTATCTTAAAGAACCACTGGGGCACGCTTATCTGCAGGAGAGGGGAATTGCATCGCCAGCATATTGGGTATTCGTGGCTTATCTTCTCTTTCTTTATCAGGGCATTCCTCTCAGAGAGCTTCTGGAGTATAAGGGAATCCGCGCCCCTGGTGAACTTCCCCTCGAGCCACTTGCCTGCTTCCTTTGTGAATGTCCCGTCTGTGCTGACAGGCGATACCCTGGGCAGGCCCTCCTGAACGCCTACATGATAGTCCTCTGTTCCGTGTCCGGGTGCGGTGTGCACAAGCCCGGTTCCATGTTCCAGCGTGACATACCTCGCAGAGGTGACTACCCTGTGCGCTCCCTCAAGGCCCTGCAGCGCAGGGACCAGGTCCATGAGCGGGTGCTCATAGAGCATCCCTGACAGGTCATCACCAGAAAACGTGTTGACAGTGGTATAGGACCCTATGCCCGCCTTCTCCATGAGCGGGTCGACGAGCTCTGTCGCTATGACGTATTTCTCTCCGCTTTCGATCTCGACTAGTGAATATGAGAAGCTCGGATGCACCATTATCCCGGTGTTCGCCGGAAGGGTCCATGGCGTGGTGGTCCATATCACAAAGAACTCTCCCTTCCTGCCCTTTATGGGGAACTTCACATACACCGAAGTGTCTGTCACTGTCTTGTGCTCTATCTCGTTATATGACACCGCGGTCTCGCACCTCGGGCACACGTGTACGGGATATAGCCCCTTGTATAGCAGGCCCTTCTCGTGAGCCTTCCTGAATGTGAACCATGCACCTTCTATGTAGCTGTTATTGAGCGTTATGTATGGGTTGTCCCAGTCCATCCACACACCCAGGTTCGCGAACTCTTTGCTCATGACATTTATGAACCTGGTCGCGAATTTCCTGCACTCCCTTATGAACTTCGCTGTCCCGTAGGCTTCGATGTCCTTTTTGCTGGAGAAACCCAGCTTCTTTTCGACCTGGTATTCAATCGGGGTTCCGTGGCTGTCGTATCCCGGCTGGTCCCACACATCGAATCCTCGTATCCTCCAGAACCTTATGTAAGTGTCCTTGATTATCTTGTTCCAGCCTGTTCCCATATGGATGTCCCCTGTGGCATAGGGGGGCCCGTCTGCAAAAAAGAAGGGCTTCCTTCCCCTGGCTTCCTTCCTGATCCTTGAATAGACCTTTCCCTTCTTCCAGAACCCGATGACTTCCTCTTCTGTCTTGTGCGGATTGAAATGCTCGAACATGGTACGTCACGTTAAGTACTGATTGTGATTTTGTGCTTATTAATCAAACCCGGGCTGGCCAGACCACGCAAGGCTTCACCTAACCCGCTGGAACCAAACCCACGAGCAGGTCTGTGAAAACAAGAACATCTGTTTCCCGGGGATCCGGCATTCACCCTTATCTGGATCACTGAGCAGCAGTTTGGCGGGATGCCACAAAACGCTCATCCGAGTGCTTCTCTCTGTATGCCCTTATGGGGTCTTCGCCGCCTATGCAGTATGTGCAGAGGTTATCCTCTGGTATGCCTATCCCCCTTATCATGGCCTCTCTGGAAAGATAATGCAGATGGTCTATCCTGTTTGCTTTGGCTATTCCCTCAATGCTGCCGTATTTCTTTATCGCAAAATTGTCTCCAGGAGGCATGTCAACACCATAAAGGCAGCCTGTGTCATCCCCGTTATGGTCGGTGCCTATGGGAGGTGTTAGCGAGACTACATATATCTTGTCAACGTCCTTGTCCCTCAGCAGGTCAACTGCCCTCTTTATATTTGTGGATCTCACTATGCTGTCGTCTATTATGAGCACGTTTTTGCCTGCTACGCTCACGTTGTCCTTCAGATACAGGTTGTGCCTGATGCTGTTCTCCCTCTCGCGCTGTTCGCCTTCCATGAAGGATCTCTCCTTGGGCCTCATCTTGTAGAAGAGCTCCCTGAGCGGTTTTTTGCAGAGACCCTTTCTCTCTTTCATCACCCTTGCATATCCATCAGCAGAAGGCCGTGGGGTGTTTGGAATGTATGTGACTATGTCTATATCATCGGGCATGAACTCGTTTGCAGCTTCAATACCTTCCTGGTATCTGACATCCCTTATCCATCTTCCCCCCATATGTGATTCCCATCTTGAGAAATACTGGAACTCGAACATGCATAGTTTCTTGCATGGCTCCACAATCTGCTTTGGGTCATAACTGCCATCAGGATGTATGTATATGCACTCCCCGGGCTCAACCTCCCTTATGGGAAAGCCGTTTATCTCTGTTATAACAGAATCCTCTGAAGCGGCTATTGTCTTGCCTGATTTCTCTCCGATCCAGAGGGGCTTGAGACCGAAACGGTCCTTGAATAAGACAGACTCCCCTCTGCCGGCGTCAAGTATTGCGATGCAATATGAGCCAAGGACATTCTCTATCACCCCCCTTTCCCCAAGCCTCGTATAGATGCCAAGAATCTTTTCAGTGTCTGTCTTGAGTTCATGTGATTTCTCCATGCATAGTTCAGAGAGAACATCATCGATATCAGGCACATTTCCATTATGAGCAATGGCGGTTTTGCTGTTTCTTGCGATTATATGGGTCTTATGGTGCGTGACGTTTTCTGGTTTTGTGTAGTGGGGATGGGCTCCTTCCAGGTCCTTTGAACCGCTGGTGGAGTACCGGACATGCCCTATCACTATTCCTGCCTCTACACTACCCCCATAGAGCGTATCGTAAAGCTGTTTGGCAGAGAACTCCCCTCCGTCTCCCTTCCACTTTATGGTGTCTATGCCTCTGGGGTTCTTTATAGAGAAGCCAGTGGATTCCTTGCCCCTGTTCTTCATCTTCCTTGCTATGTCTATGCCGTCAGAGAGGTTGTGAGTAAGAACTATGCCGCATTTCTCTCCTGTTTCCATGATATCCCCAATCAATTGATAATTGAAGCAAAATTTTATATTAGCATCGCCAATCAGCAGCAACGAATATGGTATTTTTAAACTGTTGAACCAAGTACCCTTCCATGAGTATGCTCTGCCTGGGAATCGAAAGCACGGCCCATACGTTCGGTATAGGCATAGTCTCTGGTGAGGGAGAGGTATTGGCCAATGCATGGGACATATACAGGCCGCCTCTTGGTTGGGGAATAAAGCCCATGGATGCGGCCACCCATCACCGCGAGGTTAGGGACAGGCTGCTGGAGCAGGTCCTGTCAGACACAGGCAAGACATTGGACGACATGGATTTGGTTGCCTTCTCCCAGGGCCCGGGGCTTCCTCCATGCCTTTATGTGGGCCTCGAATTCGCCCAGACCCTGTCTGGAAGGGGGCGGCCCCTGGTTGGCGTGAACCACTGCATAGCACACATAGAGATAGGTCGCCTGGCCAGCAGGCAGAAGAACCCTGTCGTGCTCTATGTGTCCGGAGCCAACACACAGATACTCTCCTTTGTGGAGGGCCGCTACCGCTGCTTTGGCGAGACCATGGATATTGGAATAGGCAATGCCCTGGACAAGTTCGGCCGGGAGATTGGCCTTGAATTCCCGGCAGGCCCCAAGATAGAGTCCCTGGCAAAGGGAGGCAGCTATCAGGAACTGCCCTACTCAGTGAAGGGCATGGACCTCTCCTTCTCAGGTATAGTCACCGAAGCCTCCAGGCGGGTCAGGCAGGGCCAAAACAAGAGAGACATGTGCTTCTCCCTTCAGGAGACGCTCTTTGCCATGGCGACAGAGGTCACGGAGCGGGCTCTGGCGCACACAAGGAAGGACGAAGTCCTGCTTACAGGGGGCGTGGCCGCCAATAACAGGCTCCAGGGCATGCTCGAAATCATGTGCAGGGAGAGGGGCGCCGAATACTCCGTGGTTCCCACGGAACTGGCAGGAGACAACGGGGCGATGATAGCATGGACAGGCATTCTCGTGCACAGGTCCGGCATGAGAACCATCTCCAAAATCCTCCCAAGGCAGAGAACCGATGATGTTGACGTGGGATGGCTCTAGACATCCCCACATGGTTCGCATCGAGACCGCTGTTCCCTATCAGATGCTGATGAACAGGGAAACAACTATAAACTTTAAATATTATAACAACATTTTACTACTATATAATGATACTTACAATAAAACAATCCACTTAGCTTAGTCCCGCATGAAACCATTCATAGTGGGAATCCCCAGTGAAATGAGGGCACATGCTGGCTTCCGGTGACACAAGCAAAGAAACGATGATATCGGGGGCCATTAACCCAGTCAATCGACTATTTCTCACATGTCTTTTGCGGGATTTGAATATCTCTGGCAGTCTTTCTTAAACCAAAACAGCAGACGGAACATTTCCGCTTCTGCGGAAAGGAGGTAACATGAAAAAACTTATTATATCGGCAGCATTGCTGTTATTTATGGCAGCGCTGGCTGCACCTGCTTATTGCTTAATCTCACTAGCAGCACCGCCAACGATCCCTCCCAGCACAGACACTGAAACCTATTGGCAAGCAGCCGAAAGGGGTGACTATGAGAAGGCAATAAGGCTTCTCACACGGGCAGTTAAGTCAGGCAAATTATCAGGAGACGACCTGGATTATGCTTACATGGACCTGGCATCACTTTACAATAACTGCGGGGTCGTGCAGACAAAGAGGGGCAACCACAGCATGGCCATCAGCAACTACACCAGGGCCATAGAGATCGAGCCACGTTACACCAATGCCTACAACAACCGCGGCGTTGCCTGGATGTGCAAGGGCGGCTACATAAGAGCGATGATAGACTTCGCCAACGTCATAGCGATTAATCCACGTTACGCCAATGCCTACAATAACCTGTCCATGCTCCTGTCCATCTGCCCTGACAGCACATACAGGGACGGCAAGTTCGCAATTACGCTTGCCAATATGGCACTGAAGCTTGAGGGAGAGACACCCGTTTTTCTCAGCACCCTGGCTGCAGCCTATGCTGAGGCAGGGATGTTCCAGAAGGCCATAGAGGCCCAGGAAAGGGCCATGGAACTCCTCAAGGAACAGGGTGGTGATGATAGCATACTGGCGGATTTCGAGAGATACCTATTGTCTTACAAAGCAGGAAACCCCCGGCGGGCGGAACAAATGAATTTTGATATTGACAATAACAAAAATAAATGAAAGGAGAAACAAAATGAAAAACAGGAATTTATCACTGATTTTAGCGTCACTTTTCTTGCTGTTCCTTGGAGCGTGCGTGCATCCGTTCCAGGGTCCAGGCACTACGGAGTTAATAACCCAAGAGTCTGACTTCAAGGCTGGACTGGCGGCAGCCAAAGAAGGCAACCATGAAGAGGCGATGCGCCTCATTACCAATGCCATGTGTTATGAGGAGCTTTCATATGAAGAGTGGGTGACTGCGTATTACACCCGCGGAGTTTCCCTGAACGCCATGGGCCAGTGGAGCAAGGCAGTCGATGAGTTTAACGAAACCATCAGGCTTAACCCGGCGCATGTGGACGTCTACAATGACCTGTCCACGCTCCTGTCCACCTGCCCTGACATCGGATACAGGGACGGCATGCGCGCACTGGAACTCGCCAAGACAGGGCTGGGATTCAAAGAGACCCCCCAGCTTCTGGAGGCCCTGGCCAATGCGTATGCCGAAGCGGGGGTATGGGCATACCGGAATGGTGACCACGCCAATGCCATAAAGATTGCCACAGAAGCAATCAGCTGCGGCAAGCTCTCGACCAAGAACCTGGCGATTGCATATCACAACAGGGGAATCTTCCAGAGAGACTTGGAGCGCCATGACAATGCCATCAGCGACTTCACCAATACCATAAAGTTCATCACAATCGGCAAGCACTCGAAAAAGATTCTGGCAATTACCTACCGCAACCGCGGACTCTCCCTGAACGCCACGAACCAATATGGCAGGGCAATCAGTGATTTCAGGAAGGCGATTGAACTCAGTCCGGGATATGTGAACGTCTACAGTGACCTGTCCACTCTCCTGTCCACCTGCCCTGACATCAGATACAGGGACGGCATGCGTGCACTGGAACTCGCCAAGACAGGCCTGGGATTCAAAAAGACCCCCCAGCTTCTGGAAGCCCTGGCCAATGCGTATAGGGAGACCTGGAACGTGGCATCCAGAAAAAGCGATCATGAAAGGGTCATGAACCTCACCACCGAGGCCATCGTTTCTGGCAGGCTCTCGGTGTCTGACATCTCGGTTGCCTACTACATGCGTGGAAACTCCCACAAAACAATGGAGAACTACGGCAATGCGATAGGGGACTACG
>DAOVFN010000103.1 GCA_030672885.1 Candidatus Aenigmatarchaeota archaeon
AGGCCTGCCTATGGTTGGCAGGCGGGGCACCTCTGGGACAAGGTTATTGTAGCCATATGCTATTGCCACATCCTCTACGATGTCCACCGGATGCATTATGTCTGCCCTGTAATGAGGCACCATGGCCTGGGACGATTTGGGATTAAAGCCGTAGCCCATTCTCTCCAGGCAGTCACGTATCTCGCTGTCCCTGAGATTGACGCCCAGCATGCGCTTGATTGTGGCTGTGTCTATCTTGACTGGTCTGGGGATGAGGTGCGGGTAGCTCCTGTTGTTTATCTTTACTGCCTCTATCGTTCCGCCGCGCATCTCCAGGGCGGAAAGGAGTATGTTGAGTGCCTGGTTGAGTGGGGTCTGGTCAAATCCGGTTATGTCCAGAAATATGTCGGTGGTGTCCGGGGTCACCTTGGTCAGCTCGCCATTTATGATTGGGGGGAATGATATCACCTCATCGTTTTTGTCCAGGATGATGGGGTATGATTTGCTCTTCCCGAATATCTGCCTGTACTGCATACCCTTGGGGTGTTCATTGAGTATCTGTTCTATTGTCATCTCTCTGGAGAAGCCGAGGGGCACGAAGCTTATGTCCCCTGGCCCGACCTCTTTGTAGAAAAAGGGCGGCTTGACCTTGGCGGCGTCGTGAACGCCTATGGCGGTCTTGACGCGGTCGCGGCCTATCGTGAAGTCTATTGCCTCCTGGAGCTGCATGATCGATCTCACCATGTGGTCGCTCATCTCGAGCCCCCGGACACATCCTGCAACTATCTCCGGCCGTGCTTTCACAGGAACCGCGGTGATTGATATCGCGGGTTTTGATATGATGCAGCTGTGCAGGCCGCGCCTGATGCCGAGCCAGTAAGAGAGCTGCCGCGCAATGCCCTCGGTGCTCAGGAGATCCGGCCTGTCGGGGGTCACCTCGACCTTGAGCTCGTCACCGTCCCAGGAGTCGATTTCGCATTTTATGAGCGGGAGCACTGTCTGGAGCTGCTCGTCAGCGACAGGCTTGCCTATCATGGATTTCATGTCTGATGCGCTAAGGGTTATCACAGGCATGGTATCACACTACAATCCTTTTTGTCCTGAGCCACTCAAGGTCATGGTTGAACAGGTCACGTATGTCTGTTATCCCGAGTTTTATCATGGCCAGGCGGGCAAAGCCGCACCCCCAGGCCAGGACCGGCTCGTCAATGCCAAGCGGCTGGGTTACTTCTGGCCTGAATATGCCTGAACCAACGAGCTCTACCCATCTGCCATTGACATAGCCGTCCATTTCAAGGGAGGGCTCTGTGAACGGGAAGTATCCTGGCCTGAAGCGTATCCTCTCTGCGCCGGCAACCTCTTTTCCAAACACCTCGAGGTATCCCATGAGGTGCCTGATGCTGAGGTTCTCTCCTATGACGATGCCCTCAAGCTGATCGAACTCAAGGGAGTGGGTTGCATCAATAACGTCCGGCCTGAACACCCGGTCCAGGGTGAAGTACATTGATGGTGACTCGACACCTGCCGCAAGGGTCCTTGCTGACACACATGTGGTCTGGCTTCTCAGGACAATGTTTAGTGTCTGTTCCTGGTTCCAGTGCCCCCACCCAGAGGAGCCTGTTATCCACCCGTCCTTGTGTGTCCTGGCCACCCTGCCAAGGACGCGCTTGTTCGTGACCGTCCCCCTGCTGGGGTCCTTGAGCCTGAATATGTCGTGGATGCCCCTTGCGGGGTGGTCCTGGGGCATATAGAGCGAGTCCATGTTCCAGAACTCAAGCTCTGCCCAGGAGCCGTTCACCTCCTGGAACCCCATGGTTATGAGCTTCCTTTTGGTATCGTTTATGAACTGCGTATAGGGATGTAGTCTTGCCGGAGCAGAGACTGGTGAGGGAAGGTTCACGTCATATGGCCGGAACTCGAGTTTCTTCCATACACCTGTCTTGATGTGGTGCGGCTTGAGCTGGCCCACCATATCCCCCTCTTTTATGTGGGGGATTATCCTCCTTCCCTTTTCGGTGAGTATGAGCGTTCTCTCCTTGAGCTCTGTTATCTTGACGAGCTTCCTGGCTTTTAGCTCGGCAAGTGCTTCGTCCTCAATCCTGCCTGCCAGGCTACGCTCCATGGGGGTCGTTGTGTCCAAGGTGTTTTTTCCTAGTCTCGTGAGCTTCAGGGTTTTGCCGGATATCTCTATCCAGCCATTTTTCCTGGCCCAGGCAAGGGCGATATCAAGGTCTGGCAGGGATTTCTTGAGTTGCTGGATTCTGGACCCGCCCCTGGATAACAGCATCAGGAGACGCTTCTCAGGGAGGCCCTCTCTGGCATAGCGCCGTCCCTCTTCTGTGAGCTCTGCTTTTGTGTCGGCGCTCTCTCTGTGCTTCACAAGTCCCTTGATTTCAGCCCATTGCCCTGCTTTGTGGACAGTGTCCTCTGGCAGGCCGGATTCCCTGGCCACGTCGCCTGTTGTGGCCTCCTGTGCCTTTTTGAGCGCAAGGAGTATCTTTTTCTCATGCGGGTGGAGCTTCTCTACAGTCTTCTCTGTCATATCGTGACACCCTAATGATATGTAATCGTGGTTAATATTTATCTTTAAGTGCGAGAGGCCGCTTCCAAAATCGCACTCATTGCTTAGGAGTTTGGTGGTGGTTCACATGGGTGTTATCTCACAGGCTCCCATGAGGATATCCTGGGCCTCTTCCTTACAATGTAGTAGAAGAAGTTGCATATGTATGTGCACGAGAGCCTGATGATGCCCACGCTCCTTATCCTGCGCATGCTCTCGGTGAGCATGAGTCCCCTGATGAAAACAAATCTTCCGATGCGCGAAGCCCTGAAGACAAGATCCAGGTCCTCCATGGTGTGCATGCCCTCGTCAAAACCGCCGGCATCCTCGAATGTGTGCTTCCTGATTATTATGCCGTTGTCGCCTGTGCCGCATGGCTTGATGTGATAAAACGCTGCCCTGGCCCTTCCCCAGAGCATGTAAAATGCATTCTCAATCCGGGTTGGTTGGGAGTCCGGACAGGGCATGACATTGCAGTTGGCCCCGCACACCTGCGGGTCGCGGAAGACCCCTGTCAGCTCATCAAAGAAGTTCTCTGGAACCATAGTGTCAGAATCGAGGAATACCAATATGTCTCCATGGGCGTGCCTAGCGCCGTGGTTCCTTGCCAGGCTTATCCCGCGGGCATGGAGCACATGAACATTTCTCGTGTGTCCCTGCGCTATCCTGACCGTACCGTCAGTGGAGCCGCCATCCACTACTATGACTTCTGTCATGTGGCCGCGGCCCGCTGTGCTTATGGAAGCGAGCGTGCCGTCAAGCGCTCTCTCCTCGTGGTATGTAGGAATTATGACCGAAAAATGTGGTGGCATGTTAGTAGTTGGTTACCAAAG
>DAOVFN010000076.1 GCA_030672885.1 Candidatus Aenigmatarchaeota archaeon
GGGGGCCAGGGGACTGGCTGACTTCTGTGGCGCCAGAAAGGAAGATTGCCAAAGGGCTCGCTCGTGATTATCCCCCTGCCGAAGGAATGGCTTATCGTGTTGTTCCCCTCTGCGCCGAATGCCATGAGCTTCATGGTGCCCTCCATAATTCACATGTCTTGCAGACCTCCCTGGAGGAGGGTTCGCCGCATATCCTGCACTTCATAATCCTGCTTTCACCATTTCTGGCAACCCTCTTTATGCATGGGTTCAGTTTGTCAAAGGTCCCCAAAATATTGAACTTTGTCCCGGGATGCTTGAACTCCAGTCTGTTTATGAAGTCCCTGACTTCGAACCTGATGCCGCCTGCGTACGGGCAGTGGCTCTCAAGGATGTCAAATCCCTTCAGATAGGCATAGAGCGCGGATTCCCGCTCAGGTATCTCCCTGAGCGGCTTTATCCTAGATATGAACAGTCCTCCCTGTCTCTTCTGTGTGGACCATGACGTCACGGCCTCCATGCGGCCTGCCCGGGCAAGGTCGCCCCTTATGTAATTGAGCATGGCTGCCTGGGCCTCGTCATCGAGGTTGTGGCCCATGCAGAGCCTGGTGGCACCGAGTTCCCTGGCCTTTTTATTGAGCAGGTAGCGCCTGGCAACACCGCAATAGGTGCACAGGACATTTGTGGCGCTGTCAGAGTCCTGGATTTTCCGGGATATCTGGTCGGTCGTCTTCTTGAACTCCTCTCTGAATGAGAAAACATGGTGGGGAATCCCCAGCTCTTTGGCGAACGCCTTGGCCCTTTTTATGCTATCGGTCCTGTAGGGTTCCACGCCCTCGTCTATGGATATGGCCAACAGCTCCACGTCGCGCCAGCCTCCGAATATCTTGTGAGTTATATAGGCTGCTGCTGTGGAGTCCTTGCCCCCCGACATGGCCAGCGCTATAGTGTCCCCCTTCCTGACCATGCCGTGCTTCCTTATGGTTCTTTTGACCTTGCTCTCTATGGAGCGGATGAAGCACTCCCTGCACAGGAGGGCGCCCTCATACCTCCTGAAATAGACGGCCCTGCGGCCGCACTTGCATTTCACAGAATCTCCTCAAAATCCATTAGGTATTCACCTTCAAAATCGGGATCAATGTCTTTGTGGTGGTATTCTCCCGGCCTGTTCAGAAGACAGGTCTTGACCCCGGCAGCCTTCCCTGATTCGACGTCTGTGGAACTGTCCCCAATCATGTAGACACACTCTCTGGTAATCCCGTGTTTCCTGATAATCTCATTTATTCCCCATGGGCTGGGTTTGGAGTTCGGCTCGTTGTAACAGAAACAGAATATGTCTTTCTTGTCAAAGAACTTATCAAGCCCCAATCCAGTCAATTCCATCATCACAATATCGAATGGCGTGTTTGAGACAATCGCCTTCATGTTTCCGTTTTCTGTTACCTTAGAAAGGAATTCCTCTGTTTCTTCATATTTCTCTATCTTGCTTCCAATTCTCTTCTTCCTTTCTGTATAGTCTCTTAGTGCAAGCTCTTGATAGAAATCATCATGGTCCTCTATTCCCATATCTCTGAGTATCCTGCATGCCTCACTGAATGGCTTTGATACGAGTGGATAGAGATCCCATTCATCAAGGTTTGAATGGTCTGTTCCAGTCCTTTTGCTAAGGATGTCCTTCATCAGATTGGCATAAATCGGGAGATATCTCCCATTATCGAGGGATACTATTGTTCCATCACAATCCAATATATAACCTTTCCTTTGCATGCTCATCCCCTTGACGTTATCTCGATGAGTTCAAGTGTATCCCCTGGCCTGGCTTTCTGGGTGTCAGGGACGAATTTCTTGTTTAGCTTTACCAGGACATCGAGCGGGTTGATTCCAATCTCCACAATGATGTCCTTCACGACAGCGGCCCTGGTATTGATGGTCCTGTTCCACGGCTTCTCCCTTCCCCTGATTACGACCTTTATCCGGGGCATGCTTTTAAATTAGCCAAACCACTTAAAAACAGCCGCAGGCATTATTTGCCGGGGTGGCGGAACGGCTAACGCGCCAGCCTCGAGATAAGCCTTTTTCAAGAAAGGCTTAAGCCAAAAGGAGGTGGCCTCCGAAACTCCGGCCACCTTCCAAGGAGAGAGCTGGTGTCCGAAAGGACGTGCAGGTTCAAACCGCAGAGGGCTTCGGACGCAAGTCTGCATGTCATGCCCTTTACCGGCATACTCCCATGAGGGTATGTTGCTGTGTGAAAGTCCTGTCCCCGGCGCTTTGTTTTCTTTGTTAAGCTGTAAGATTTTCAAGTTGCTCCCCAGCTTGCTTGTGCCTGCCTGTTCGCGCCGAGGGGTGCCTGCCTGTTTGTGCCCGCTTGTGCCCTTTTGGGTATTAGGGTATGCCCCGGGAGGGTATGCCCTGGCGCTTTATTTTTAGAAACAGCTATCTCAGGTTCCTGGGCCTTTTTCCTGTCAGGTCTATCATCCTGGACGGGGGATTGTTCAGGATGTCATCGTGGAGGGCTATGTCGACATTGCGCTCTATGCCTATCGGCACGCCATACATGCTCCATATGGGAATCTCGCCCGACATGTTCGCGGATGTCGTGACAAGGGGCACGCCCGCCTCATGGACAATCTCTGTAAATGGATGTTTGGGGATTCTCACACCCAGAGTGCCAGTGGATACCTGCCTGCACACAGCGCCCTGTTTCATCCGGAATATGAGCGTATATGGCCCGGGGAGCTTTCTGAGGTAATCGGGCCGCGTCACTATGAGGTTCTCCATTATCCATTCCTTGGACGGCGCTATGACAGAGAACGGATGTCCCGTGGTCTTGATTTCCCTTATCCTCCCGACCGCAGAGGGACTGGACGCATCGCATCCCAGGCCGTACACAGTATCGGTCGGGTAGAGAAGGACCCTTCCTTCCAGTATCGCTGACACGACACTCCCTCTCGTCCTTTTGTCATTCAGGACATCAGATAGCTGGATGAGCTTCATGGTTATTCTTTTCCTCTGGATATAAATTGGCAGGAGCCACCTCTGCTTCCCAATGAGGGCCTCCGGATCCTGCGCGCCTTTTATTTGGGAAAGTGCATATTATTAATCATGAAGTGTCCTGATTACAGGAGGCGGCTCGCACGCCTCAGAAATGCCTTCACAGAGAATGGTTTGGACGGTGTTCTGGTAAACAGCCTCAATGACATATATTATTACACCGGGAAGGTCCTCTCCGAGGGAGACCCCGGATTCCTCCTGGTGACCAGGAAGGCCAAGACGCTGTTCATATCAGAACTTGACAACGAGCTCATGGGGCCGGGAGTCAGGGCCATGGGAAGCATGAAGTCATTCAGGGAGGAACTCAGCGGCATCGGCAGGCTCGGATATGACGAGAGCAACATGAGCGTGTCATTGTTCAGGGTGCTCAGGGCGAGATCATGGAGGCCCTTTTCAGACGCCATCAGGGCACAGAGGATGATTAAGGACGGCTATGAGATAGCCCAGCTAAGGCAGGCCGCCAGGGCAACCCTCAGGGTCGTGGGCTCGCTCAGCATGAGAGGCAGGAGTGAATTCCAGGTACAGACCGATATCATACACGGCATGCGCATGCTAGGAAAGACCCCTGCATTCAGCCCACTGGTGGCGGCAGGAAAGAACTCTGCATATGTCCACCATATCCCGAACATGGCAAGGATATCAAGGGGGCTTGTCATTGTTGATTCGGGTGCCTGCCACAACCACTACAATGCAGACATCACAAGGATGTTCCCCCTGGGACTCACTGCCAAAGAGGACAGGCTCGTGGAGGAATGCGAATCCATTCAGAAGGAGCTCATTGGCATGGCAAGGCCCGGAGTTCCTTTCAGCAGCATCCAGAAGAGGTTCCAGAAGCTCATGACTTCCATGGGCCACACCGTCATGCACTCATTCGGCCACGGCCTGGGCCTGGGTGTTCATGAGCGGCCCGGCGGCGGCGATGTGCTTGAGAAGGATATGGTCATCACAGTAGAGCCGGGGATATACAAGAAAGGATTGGGTGGTTGCAGGGTCGAGGACATGGTCCTCGTTGACGAAAATCCTGTCGTGCTTTCCAGATAAACTAGGACGCGTTCTGCACTTCAGGAGAATTCTCAGCATTTTTCTCGTCCATAGCAGAGCCTGAGATATGCCTTATGATTATTATGTCGCCTATGGCCTGCACCATGGGGAACGGGATAATCAGGCCGCGCTTG
>DAOVFN010000135.1 GCA_030672885.1 Candidatus Aenigmatarchaeota archaeon
ACATTAAGGACAAATTCTGGAAGAGGGGCGAAGCAGAGTCAGTACTGAATAAATGCAAGGGCAGGGATGGCTCTGTTGCTAGTGTGGAAAAAAAAGACGTCAGGCAAAAGCCGCCATTTCCCTTTGACCTGACCAGCCTGCAAAGGGATGCTTATTCACATTTCGGATACTCGCCAAAGCAGACCCTTGACTTTACCCAGCATCTCTATGAGCATGCCCTGATATCATATCCCAGGACATCGAGCCAGAAGCTCCCTGACAAGATAGGCTACAAGGACATACTCAAGAAACTGTCCAGCCAACTGGAATACGGCGAGCTTGCGGGCAAGCTCCTTGCCAAACCTGTCCTGAAGCCCAATGAGGGAAAGAAGACAGACTCCGCCCACCCTGCCATATTCCCTACAGGACACAAGCCCAGAAAGCTGGCATCCTATCACATGAAGATATATGACCTGATAGTGAGGCGCTTCTTTGCTGTCTTCGGGGACCCTGCTGTCAGGGAGCAGACGCGTGTGGTTATTCTGATAGAGGGAGAGGACTTCGTTGCCCACGGCACCAGGACGCTCCAGGCCAACTGGATGGAATTCTACAAGCCATATCTGAACATAAAGGAGCAGCCCCTTCCTGACATAAGCAAGGGAGACCAGGCCGGGAACAAGAAACTGGAGATGCTCGACAAGCAGACCGAGCCTCCGAACCGCTACTCCCAGGCCAGCATACTCAAGGTGATGGAGGACAATGGCCTGGGAACAAAGGCCACCAGAGCCCATATACTCCAGACTCTCTACGACAGGAGCTACATCAGGGACAAGTCCATAGTGGTCACAGGGCTTGGTGATGCCGTTGTGAGCGCGCTTGAGAAGCACTCCCCTGAAATAATATCAGTGGAGCTCACAAAGAAGTTCGATGATAAAATCGATGCCATAGAGGCAGGCAGACTCAAGGGAGAGGATGCCGTAAAGGAAGCCGAGACAGATATACGCAGGATACTAAAGGACTTCAAGGAGCACGAAAATGATATAGGAAACCACATGCTCAAGGCAGTCAGGGAGCACGAAAAAGAGATTCACACCGTGGGAACATGCATCAAATGCAGCAAGGGGACCCTGAGGATAATCCGCTCCCACAGGACAGGAAAGCGCTTTGTGGGATGCTCCAGCTACCCGAAATGCACGAATTCCTTCCCGCTTCCCCAGCGCGGCTTTGTCCAGGCCATCCCCAAGCTGTGCAAGTGCGGCCTGCACCTCATAGAAGTCAGGGCAAAGGGAAGAAGGCCCTGGAGGTTCTGTGTGAAATGCGGCTTCGATTACAAGGACAAGAAGACAGGAAGGGCAGCCACGAGCAAGAAGGATGCCAGGAAACCGCGCGCACAAAAAACAGCGGGCAAAACATCTAAATAGCTGCTTCTGCAATGATTAAACAGCACGTTTCGCGGTTGTCGTGTGTCAAGGTGAGTGTATGGCAAAGCGGTATATCATCCAGAAGAGGGAGATAAATGAGAGGCACGACAGGAAACCCCACCTGATGGGGCCGTACAGGACTGTATATTCTGATACAAAACCGCCTTTTGATCTCTCTGACAAAGAGAAGACAGAGGTGCACCTGCTCCGGGAATACGGTGATGGCCGCTACCAGGTCAAGTCCGTGGGCAAGGATGAAGGAGAGAAGAAGAGCACGATAACGATTCATTTCATAGGCGACATAGAGCGCTACATGCCTCGTTCCAGGGCATGGACCAGGCAGGAACGGATTGAGCATATCAGAAGGAAGAGATGCCCATATAAAGAGAAGTGTTTTGTCCTGGCCGCCTTCTTTGTGGCCTTCATTGCGGTGTTCTCGCTCTTCATGCTCACCCTGGGCTCTGCCTGGGACTCCTCCCTCATAGTGGTCGCTGCAATCGTGATGGTTATAGCCTTTTTGGGCGCGGTCTTCTTTATCGATATGGTCTTCTTCGAGACTGAATGACTGCTCCTATCCCCTTTCCGCCCTTCCGTACTTGTCCACGTAGCGGATTATGTCCTCCTCGTCAAAATCCCCGAAGGATACCTCCAGCACCCTTGCCCCCCCACGGATTGATGAGAGCCTGTGCTTTGAGCCCCTGGGGATCGTTATGCTCTCTCCCGGCACCATGGGAATGACCCTGCTGCCAAGCTCTGCCCTGATGCCCTCATCCAGGGCAACCCAGAGCTCATCGCGATTCTTGTGCGACTGCAGGCTGGTTGACTGGCCCTTCTCTACTGTGATTATCTTTACAGTGCATTTCTGGTTGAGTGCATATCTCGTGAATCTTCCCCAGGGTTTTCTGACGCTCTCTATGTCCAGGTTCTTCATAGAAACACCATTTACTTTAGAATCTTCTCTACCACGGGACGGACAACATCCAGGGACATGTTGGCCTTTCCTGTCCTGAAGTTGTGCCCTGTGACAGCCTTTCTTTTCTTCTTGTCAAACAATATGTCGTGCAGTGATTCAAAGAACTTCTCTCTGGACGGGTCGTTCATCC
>DAOVFN010000024.1 GCA_030672885.1 Candidatus Aenigmatarchaeota archaeon
TGATATATAAATATTCAGCATGGAAAAGAAGCGCAACCGGCAGGGCTGCCTGCCGGGATGCCCCAATAAGGAGAAAACAACTTAGTATTCAGGCATGCCCATTCCCCCGCCAGGGGGCATGGGTGGACCGCCAGCTCCGGCAGAAGAACTGCCAGATGATATCATGTCGTCAATCCTGAGTATCATCTCGGCTGCCTCACCAGCACTCTTTATGGCCTGAAGCTTTATTTTGAGCGGCTCTCTGACACCGGCCCGGATTGTATCATGGACCTTTCCCGTAAACACATCGAGACCAGCGTTCACGAGCTTCTTGTCATGCTCGGCCCTCAGATTGGCAAGCTTGTCTATGGGGTCAAGGCCAGCGTTCTCGGCCAGGGTCCTGGGTATCACCTCTATGGCCTCTGCAAATGCGTTCACCGCAAGCTGCTCCCTTCCCTGGAAGCTGTCCGCGTATTTCCTTAGGTGCCTCGCCACCTCAATCTCCGTGGCACCGCCACCGGCCACTGCCTTCTTGAGTTCGAGTGATGCGGCAACGCCCTTGACAGCGTCCTCCATGGCCCTCTCGACCTCGTCAATGACATGTTCTGTTCCACCCCTTATGAGTATGGTCACTGCCTTTGGCGTCCTGCACTCCTCGACGAATATCATCTCGTCACCGGCAACCTTTCTCTCTGCAACAATACCCGCGTATCCCAGGTCATCCTTGCCCAGTTCATTGAGGTTGGTCACCACCTTTGCGCCAGTCGCCCTGGAAAGGGCCTCCATGTCAGACTTTTTGACTCTCCTGGCTGCCAGTATCCCCGCCTTTGAGAGGTAGTGCTGAGCGTTGTCGTCTATTCCCTTCTGGCAGAACATCACAGAAGCCCCGGACTTGACCACTTTGTCAACCATATCCCTGAGCATCTTCTCTTCCTGCTCGAGGAAGAGCTGGAACTTATCCGGGGAATCGATGTTTATCTTGGCATCGCCCTCAAGGCTCTTGACCTCAAGCGCAGAGTCTATCAGGGCTATCCTGGCTTTGTCTGCCTTTTTGGGCATGCCAGAGTGAACGACTTCCTTATCTATGAGTATGCCGTTTATCAGCTGGGTGTCATTTATCGAGCCGCCTGCCTTCTTTTCTATTTTTATGTTATCGGTGTCAAGCTCAATGGTGTCGTCATTTATCTCGGCGACCTTCTTGACGGCATTGACCCCTATGCCGGCCAGCTCCTTGGAAGCCTTCTCAGCGGACTTGCCTGACATGGCTGTCTCGGCAATCCTGAGGAGCATGTCCTCGTTCTCGATGTTCACGTCCACTGCTATGCTATTGAGCACCTCTATTGCCCTGAACTTGGCCAGCCTGAAGCCCTTGGTTATCACAGTGGGATGTACCTCCTGGTCCAGAAGTCCATCTGCCCTCTTGAGCAGCTCCCCTGCCAACACAACCGCGGTGGTCGTGCCGTCACCAACAGCCTCGTCCTGGGTCTTGGCGACCTCTACCATCATCTTTGCTGATGGATGTTCTATCTGCATCTCATTGAGTATGGTTGCTCCGTCATTGGTTATCACTACGTCTCCAAGGGAGTCCACGAGCATCTTGTCCATTCCCTTGGGGCCAAGCGTGGTCTTGACAGTGTCAGCAACCGCCCTTGCGGCAGATATGTTCATCCTCTGGGCATCCTTGCCCCTGCTCCTCAGAGTTCCCTCTGGAAGGATTATTACCGGCTGCCCGGCAGACTGCGTCATTCCGTTTACCATTCAAATCACCTCTCCTTTATCATGATACATTGGACAATTAACCAATTCGTAAATATATGCCATGATGTATTTAAAAGCCTTTCGATTGCGTTTGCTGCAATGACATTTTTATGGGCCCGGAGGGATTTTCTCCCTTTCCCTTCATATTTTGGGGTAAGCCCTAGACCTTTGAGGAAGACATTGGCCTCCTGTAAAAGGGATTGGGTTTTGAACCCACGACCTCCCGCTAGCCCAGAACACGCCAGGCCGCAACCTGACGGTCATATAAGACGGGCGCTCTAGGCCAAGCTGAGCTACGGGCCCATTGGATAAATTCTATAACACGAACTTATAAATCAGTGCGCTGCCTCGGACACAAGATCTTGCGGGCCGACGCAAGAGATGTGCCGCATCTCTCGTGCTGATGCACAAGACACTGGATTGCTCCGTGGCTGCATAGGGACACTCGACAAAAGCTATTGCTGGGAATATATCTCTCTTATGGCCTTGGAGAGTATGGACACTATATCAGTGGAGGTTATGATACCCACCACCTCGTTGCCGAATACAACGGGCAGCCTCTTTATCCTGTGTTTGCTCATGATATCAGTGGCCTCCTCTACGTCCTTGTCAGGGGATACGCTTACAACATCCCTGGTCATGATGTCCCTTACCCTGACCTGACTGGGGTCCCTGCTTGAACTCACTATCTTGTTGAGCATGTCCCTTTCTGTAACAATGCCCTCCAGGGTATCATTAACCACAATGAGACATCCTATGTTATTCTGGGTCATCTTGCGGGCCGCCTCAAGGACCGTGGCGTCAGAAGCAGTGGTTTTCACATCCCTGTGCATGAGCTCTTTTACAAACATGTGATATAATTTGACCTGGTTCCTTAAATCTATCCCGCCACTGTTCTTGCCTTCTTGGGAAACGCCATGATGGCGCTTATCCTCTTTATAAGCTCAGGCTGCACCATGGCGAGATCGGCCACCGTTAGCAGACCGACAAGGCTCTGGCCGGACACCACGGGCAGCTTCTTTATGTCGAACTTATTCATTATGCTCACTGCCTCTGATATGTCCTTGTCATCATCTATCATGACGGGATCCCTGGTCATGACCTGGCTCACCTTAGTCTTGGAAGCCTTCCTGTCCTCTGCGACAACCTTCTCCAGGATGTCCCTCTCTGTAATAATTCCCATGAGTTTTGTTCTGATGATAACGATCAGGCATCCTATGCGGAACTCGTTCATGATACTGGCTGCATCAAGTATGCTCTCCCCCGGCTTTATGGTCTTTACATCCCGGTTCATTACGTCCTTAACAAGCAATCATATCACCAGCATCAGCAGGCATTTGCGCATGCAGCTATCGTCCTCTCTCCATCCTGGGGACAAATATCCTGTATTTGTCCTTGTCATCCAGCTCCTCGATTATCCTCTTTATAACCATCTTCTCGGGGTCCGGAAGAAGCGGCACCCTCTTCTTTATGTCCTTAAATGACTCAAAGGGCTTGACCTTTCTCTCATCGATTATGGCCCAGAGGTGGCGCTTGCCTATGCCGGGAAGCAGCTCCAGCTGGTGCATCCTGGTGCTTATGTTTCCTGATTTGTTGAAGAAATCCAGGAACCTCTGGGGGTTCTTTTTTATTATCTCCTCTGCCGTATCCTCCAGCTCGCCCCTGGCAGAAACAGTCAGCTCGTTTATCCCTATCCTTCCACGGATGTACCTTACATTATCCCTCTTGTCGTCACCTATGTATATCCTGTCGCCCACCCTGAGTGTGACATCGTCCCTTATTATGACCTCGAGAAGGGAGAAATACTCCTCTCCCAGCACATGAGCCATTGGCTGGGAACGGTCCATCCCGCTGTGGCCGTGGGAAAGGAAGTCCAGAACTATTGCCCAATTATCCTTTTTTATAGGCACCCTTTCCCTCATGAAAATCACCACCATGCTCCCCGGCAACAGAAACCGCACCGGGTATGCATGTCTAAAGCATGTAACGTTACTTGTTTGTTTGTTTTAAATTAGTTCAGGTGAACTTCTTCACCAAGGACACTATCTTCTTCTTGTCATCGTCAGAAACAGTAACTATCTCGTTTGAGAACAGCAGCCTCAGCTCCTCATCGTTGCTGGGGAGTATGTTCACTATCGCAATCTTATGCCTGTCCTTAAGCCTCTCTATCTTGTCCAGCTCGGTCATGAGGCCCTCTGATGCCTTCTGGGGAAGCCTGGAGAACTTTCTGAGGTGCTCAAGCGCGTTCTTCTGCTCGTATCCAAGCTCCTTCTCTTTGGCCTTCTTTTCAAGTATCTTCTTGGCATCGTACCATGAGACAAAACTTTCATCTTTTATTTTCATACGCATCGCCTTGTGATTGCACTGCAAATTCGCTGCCTGTCCTGACAGCGCATCTGTTACATGTTCTGAATATCATTGCCCGAGCGGCTGTGAACTGCTCCCTTGCTTTCGGAAGGGGCTTCCTGATTCATCGACCACAGCACACAGGCCTTACATGGTCATCCAAAGGCATGCATTCGGGCAGTCCCTGCCCTATGAGCAATGTATGGATAGGGTAACTATAAAACTATCGGCTCCCTGCTCTCGCAGGGGGGCTTCCTGCCAATAAGGTTAAATGTTCAGGGTTCACTATGAGCTCCCTCTCCTTTCTGCCTATCTTCAGGTCAAGCACATATGCCGAGCCCCTCGTGTCCCTGATGACACCGACCTTGCCCTTGTATCTTATGTGGGGCATGCCCCCATGTGATGAGGGATCGTGCCTTATGACCACCCGCTGGCCTGGCTTGAACACCTGCAGAAAGGGCTCTACCTTGAACTTCTTTCTCTTGGCACTTGCCAGTTTCCTTCTCGTCCCTGCCCTGAAACCCCTGCCGGATGTGGTCATTTTCTCACCTTCTGCCCATGCGGAACAGCCCATGTCATTTGCCTTGCATGATTAGCGGCATTGCAATGCATTCAGTAAATAGTAGACCGTTCATTTAAAAAGCTATTTCAGGTATTTCTTTCTATGTGCGCGCCTGGGCGGGCAACGGTGCTATACCTTTATGATGACCCTTTTCTGGGTCTCTTCCAGAACAACAGACTCGATTTCACTGACATTCTTGTCCAGCTGCTCCCTTATACTGGATTTTCTGGACGCTGCCATCCTGAGCTCATTCTCAGCCCTTCCCATATCATTACCTGTCTTTCCTATCTCGGCTTCCAAATCCGCCTTGGATTTGGACATCTCAGAGAGTTCATGGAGCTGCTTTTCCATGCTTTCCAGGGTTTTCCTGAGCTCCATATGCCTTGATTTCAGGCCGGGCATGTCTCCACCAAGCCTCTCTATAAGTTCATCCACCCTGAGCCGCTCCTTGTCCTTGAGCTCCAGCTTCCCGCTGCCTATCTGCTTCGTGAGGGATTTCAGGCACTTCTGCAGTTCCTTTTCCCCGCTCTCGGACATGATGGCCTTCAGGGGATCCCTTACAAAATCATGGAGCGTGTTCTTCTGCATTGGCGTCATCTTTCCCGCGCGG
Organism: Candidatus Aenigmatarchaeota archaeon; assembly: GCA_030672885.1. Taxonomy (GTDB): domain Archaea; phylum Aenigmatarchaeota; class Aenigmatarchaeia; order QMZP01; family QMZP01; genus DAOVFN01. The sequence continues at coordinate 5,256 of DAOVFN010000024.1, forward strand.
GCAAAGCTGTGCTCCAGTTTCTTGAGCGGCCTCTTAACAGACGACAGTTCGGTGCTTATCCTGAGCTCTGTGTCACCCAGTTCGTCTCTGACGCCCCTAATATCGTCGCTGAGCTTATTGAGCTCATTCCACTCCCTGCTCTTGAGCAATTTCAGGTATTCCCCCTCCAGGGCGGATTTGCTCTTCCTGAGGCGCCCGGATTCCTGCTTGATCCCGGATATCCTCGCATCCAGACCGTCCGCCTCCTTTCGGAGTTCATTGCATTTCCCTACCATGTCCCTTATCTTCTCCCTGGTTCCCATGGCACCCGAGCCTGTTCCCAGGAATTCCCTGAACCGCTTCAGCAGTTCCTCTGCGCGCTTTATGCTGTCCACAAGCTCCCCGCCCTCTCTCTTGAAGTACCTGGAGAGCAGAATCGTCTGCTTGGGTGTGGATTCCTTAAGCCCCTGTATGGTCCTTGTGCCCTTGTCATAAAATGACATGAAATAAGCATAGTCAGCCCTGTGTCCCTGCTGACAGAACGAAGCCATGCCGTTCAGCAGGATGCGGTTCTTTTTCACAAATGATTCCTTTATCATATTGGCGGCTATGTGAACCCTCTCGCTGCCTGCCATCCTGGCATGGTCCAGTTTGTCCAGCCTTTTCTTTATGTCCGAGAGGCTTTCCAGCACCCCGCTGTACATGGCATCGGATTCCCGCCCTTTGTCCATGAGTTCATCTCTCATGGCCTTCTCGAACCACTCCGGCAGCCCCGCAAGGCTGATATCAAAGGACTGCAGCTGTACTGGCTGCTCCTGTTTTTTCCTGAAGAATCCGAAAATGGGCATGATATAATTTAAGCCAAAAGCTTTATAATTATATCAATGGCCAGGAAGACTCTTTTGGACGGGAATGCGGCCGCTGCATGGGGTGCCCGGCTCTCCAGGGTGCAGGTTGCTCCCAACTTCCCGGTGACCCCCCAGACCGAGATAATCGAGACGCTTGCCGAGTGGAGCGTAAAGGGCCTCTGGAAGGGACGGTTCCTGCCAGTGGAGAGCGAACATTCCGTGCTTTCTGCAGCTGTGGCAGCCTCTGCCACGGGCGCCAGGGTCTTCACAGGGACATCGTCCCAGGGACTCATGCTCATGCACGAAGTCATGTACATCGCTTCAGGCATGCGCCTCCCAATCGTGATGATGAACGTCTCCAGGGCCCTGTCGGCCCCCATAACCCTCTGGAGTGATCATAACGACTTCCTGGACCAGAGGGATGCCGGCTGGCTCATGTTCTTTTGCGAGAGGAACCAGGAGGTCCTGGACACGGTCATACAGTCGTTCAGGATATCAGAGGACGTCAACGTCCTCCTTCCAAGCCTGATCAATCTGGACGGCTTCATACTGTCATATACCAGGGAACCCACAGAGATACCCGAGCAGAGAAAGGTGGACTCATTCCTCCCGAAGTACAAGCCCAGGGTGTGCCTTGACCCAAAAAAGCCCATGGCCCTGGGAATAGGGGTCATGAAAGAATACAGCTATTTCAGGAGCCAGGTGCATCTCGCCCAAAAGAACGCCCTCAGGGCCGTAAAGGATGTCCAGGACGAATTCGGGAGGAGATTCGGCCGCAGGTACATGCTGGTGGAGCCCTATATGATGGACGGCGCCAAGGCTGCCCTTGTGACCATGGGGGCCAACACAACGATAGCCAGGGCCGCAGTGAAGTCGCTCAGGGCCAGGGGAAAGAGAATAGGCCTCATTCGCCTGAGGCTGTTCAGGCCCTTTCCTGAAAAAGAGATACAGAAGGCCCTCTCGGGCCTGGGTGCAGTGGGTGTGGTGGACCAGAACATCGCCCCGGGAAGGGGCGGCATTGTCCACCCAGAGATAAAGGCCGCCCTCTATGGGCAAAGGATTCCCGTGAGCAGTTTCATTATCTCACTGGGAGGCAAGCACATATCCCAGCAGGAGTTCGAGACCATTGGCCTGGAGGTCCTTGAGTCAGCCAGGACCAGGAAAGAAAAGATCATGTGGCAGGGCAAGTTTTTGCAGTAGTCCCATGCGGAGCAGGTGACTACATTTTCAGTTTTTGTAGTCACCTCTTTTCTGTGCATCTTCCCTTATGAACAGAAAGGTACCTTCTTATGAAATACCTGGTGAAACCCTCTTCGCCTCTTTGCAGTGCCCTGTAATAAGACTTTCTTTTTTTGTACTCGATAATCAGCATTGGATGGCCATTGTGCCATAATATATAATTCGTCAGGAGCCTGCCTATCCTGCCGTTCCCGTCACCAAATGGATGTATCTTCTCAAACCTATAGTGAGCAATGGCTGACAACTCAACCAGGTTCCTCTTTTCAGAGTTCACGAACCGGATGAATTCATTCATGAGCTTCTTGACATCCTGCCAGTCCGGTGCCCTGTATGGACCAACCCTGACATGGTAATCCCTGTACTTCCCGGCAATATCCTTTTTCGTATCACCAAACATTCCCTTGTGCCAGGACAGAAGCAGGTCGTTTGATATTTCTACCCTGTGATTCAGCATTTCAAGGAATACATTCGAGTGTGCCTCTGTCTCTTTTACGTCATTCAATGGTTTGTTTGGAGAGATATTGTCATGAATGATCCCCCTTGCCTCTTCAAGGGTTATTGTTGAACCCTCGATAGCATTAGTGTTGTATGTAAAGGCAATCGCAATTTCCTCTTTCTCTCTTTCCCTTGCGCTTTGGGGGATTCTTTTCCATTCATCTTGGAAATTCTTTCTTATTTCCGCCAATTTTCTATACAATTCCTTATTGGACTGCTTTCTGAATTCCTGCTCTATCTCAGCAAGGTTCTTTGGGATTTTCTTCCCCAGATATCTTTCCCTTGTAACAACCTTTCCGTCCTCCCTGAAGGAATGCTGGAGATAGAAATAGCCTTCCTTTCCCTTCCTTCTCTTAATTATTCTCATAAGAATATTACCATTACAATATACTTAAAACTATCGTTTTC
>DAOVFN010000063.1 GCA_030672885.1 Candidatus Aenigmatarchaeota archaeon
ATTTCATCCTCGGTCACTGCGCCCTTGCCCACTGTTATGCCCATGCTGCGGGCCGTGCCCTCGACCTGTCTGCAGCAGGCGTCGTCATCAGAGCCGAATTTTATCCTGGCTATCTTTCTGGCCTGCTCTGGCGTCATGTCACCCGCACGCTTCTTGCCGGGCTCCTCGGATGCTGTTTTGAGGCCAAGCTCCTTTTTTATGAGGGCACTGGTCGGGGGTGTTCCTATATCTATCTCGAATTCCTTGGTGTCTGTGTCCACCGTCACACTGACTGGGACCTTCATGCCTGCCATGTCCCTGGTTTTCTCGTTTATTGCAGCTATGACCTCGCCCAGGTTGACTCCCATGGGGCCCAGTGCCGGGCCTAGCGGGGGGCCTGCAGATGCCTTTCCGCCTTCAACCAGGGACTCAATCGTCTGTTTGGCCATGAACATCACCATACAGCAGGTTTTTTATTCCTTTTCCTCCTCGGTTTTTTTCTTGTTTCGCTTGAGAATCTTGATGAACTCGGTGGCGATGGTCACGGGAATGGGTATGGAAGCATCAAGGAGCTCTATGGTGACCTCGTCCTTGACAGAATCCACGCGGGTTATCTTTCCCTTCTCTCTCTTGAACGGGCCGCCGATTATTTCGACTATGTTGCTCTCTTCCGGGCGTATCCTGTCCTTTCTCTCGGTCTCAATGAAGTGCTTTATGTCATTTATAGGGACTGGTTTGTCAATGATTCCGCGGATGTGCAGCAGGCCCTGGACAGCCTTGTGCACTGCCCCGGATGAGCCCTCAGCAAACACATAGCCCTTTATCTCTGCAGGATGGAACACCGACTTGACATCAAGGCCGTCGCTCCTTATCTTGGTGGACATGATGTCTATCACTATGTCCTCTCTTCCTGATGTCGTGCGTATCGCATAGATGCTCATGTTGTCACAGCCCGGAGAGTATGAATATTATGAATATTATGAACCCGATGGCTCCTATAAGGGCAATGCCCAAGGCAGATATCTTGCTTGCGCTTATGAATTCGTCCTTTCCGGGTTTCCTCGCAATCTGGAGTACGCGCTTGTACTCTCTAATCTTGTCCTTTATGAACATTCACTCACTTTCCTTTGAACCATTTCAATTGTCTGAATTATAGTATCGGACATTGCTTTTTAGGATGTTTCCGATACGACCAGTAAAGGACGAATTCCAATTTGTTATGTCCTTTACTATAATTATATTGAGGATGGTTAATAAATTGCGGGTTCATGTGATTGGATAAAATTAATTGTGTAGTGTATATTTAAACGTTCCGGGTTCGCCGGCGGGTTCGGGCACGCTTCAGGGCTTGCCTAGATATTGCGCTCGATTACGAAGCGCGTGAAGGATTCCAGGGTGTTTTTGGATGGGTTGTCAGGGAGCCTGGGTTCGGTCTCATCCCAGGCATCCTTGACCAGGCGGACCGCGAGCTGCTTTGCATAGTCCACAGAGCCGCTCTTGTTCAGGATGCCCAGAGCGCGGGTTATGTGCTTTGGGTCCCTGGTATGTCTGTTGAGTACATCGAGCAGTTCCCTCCTATCTGGTTCAGGGGCATTGCTCAGGGCATGGATGACGATGAGGCTCCGCTTCCCTTCTGTTATGTCATCACCGAATCCCTTGTCCTTGGCGAAATCGCCGGGGCTTGCCGAGAGCACGTCGTCCTGTATCTGGAATGCCACGCCCAGGGACTCGGCCAGCCTTCCGAGGACAGTCTCCATGTCCACGGAGCCGCCCGAAAGTATCACCGCAAGCCGGGCCGAGAGCCTTGCAAGGGTGCCTGTCTTGTAAGCGCACATCTGAAGGTACTGGCCCTCTGTCACGCCCTCTGTCACGCCCTTGTGCCACCAGATATCAAGGCCCTGGCCGGCAGAGAGCTTTATCATCTCCTCTGTATATGCCTCGTAGGCGCGAACCATGGTCCTGTCGTCAAATGTGCCCTTGTTCTTTAGAAGGGCGAGAAGCGGGATGTAGTACATGAAATTCCCTGTGTTTATGGCAACGTCCTGGCCAAAGAGCTTGTGCGTGCATGGTTTTCCCCTCCTCATCTCGCCCATGTCCTCACAGTCGTCTATCATGAGGGTTCCGTTGTGGATGAGTTCAGGTATGGCTGCAAATTCCTCAAGTTTCTTTGTGTCCGCGCCGAGGAGTTCGGTTATGAGCAGGAACAGCGCAGGGCGCCACCTCTTTCCGCCCCTGTTCAGAAGATCCCATGCTGGTTCGGCCAGGGTCCTGTTAAGGCTCTCGAGATCGTATTCGAATCTGGGCGTGCCAAAGGCCTGTTCGGCATGGGCCTGGTCGTATCTCTCAGGGCAGACCCTCTTTATTGCAGCGTCTATGGTCTCCCGTTTTTTCCCGAGGAATGCCATGATGTCTTCTTTCATATGAACCTGTAGGTTTGTTGTCCATGTGTTTTAAAAGGGTGGTGACGTAACGACACGATATATCTTTTTTAAGGTGGGAATCAAATTAGTCATATGACATCCAGAAGGATTGCAAGCGGCATACCCGGGCTCGACCCCCTCATAGAGGGAGGGCTCCTGGATGATTCTGTAAACCTGGTGACAGGAGAGACCGGGACAGGAAAGACCATATTTTCGCTGCAGTTTATCTGGAACGGTCTCCGGAAGGGGGACAGCGGAATATATATCACCCTTGAGGAGAGGCCCGAGGATATCAAGGCCGATGCCATGATGTTTGGGTGGGATTTTGAGAAGTTCGAGCAGAAGGGGCTCTGCAAGATAATCTATCACGATCCGGCACAGGTAAACAACCTGGGCTCTATTATCATAGATGAGATAAAGACCCTCAAGGCCAAGAGGCTTGTGATTGACTCCACGTCTCTGATAGGGCTCAATATTCAGGAGCCGAGCCGCATAAGGAAGCTCCTGCTCAACATAATCAATATAATAAAGAAGACCGGATGCACAGCGCTCCTGGTTTCGGAGATACCTGAGGAGCAAAAGGCCCTCTCGAGGTTCGGGGTCGAGGAGTTCGTGGTGGACGGAATAATCATCCTGAACTACCTCGAGTACGCCAGTGGTGAGCTGAACAGGTCGCTCATAGTAAGGAAGATGAGAAGGACCAATCACGGGACTGATATCTATCCCATGGAAATTGGTAAGGATGGGGTTCATATCAGGCGGGTTGATGATTAAACTTTTAGTAACCTTATACCAATTCCGGGTTCTGCCTGTATATGAAGGCAGCTGAGTCAGATTTCCACCCAGCGCCAAACCCATGAATATAAACCATGTCACCATCATCAATAATCCCTTCTTGTATTGCGTCATCTGCGGTATGGGGTATTGAAGTGACGGATAGGTTGCCATATTTCTGTATGGTATTATGGATCTTTTCTGGGGGAATCCCAATCCTTTTGGCGGCTGTTTTGATTATTCTGTGATTTGCCTGGTGAAAGATGAATCTGTCAATATCAGACAATTTAAATTCAGTCTTTTCTAACAGCCCCTTTAAGGAATCTTCTATTGATTTTACAGCCAACCTGTAGATTTCCGCTCCGTTCATTTGCACACCCCAGTTCCCATCTTCTCTAGGGCCGATATATAGAGCGTGTGCTTTCTCTCCGCTTCCTTTTCCATAGAAGTCTAGGAAACCCCTTTCCCTAGTTGCCTGGACGAGGGTCGTGGAAGCACCGTCTCCAAAGAGGTAGGTCGCTCCATTGTCATCATTGGGATAACGGGACAGGTCGCTAGAAGCTATCACCAGTATGTTATCTTCCTTTTCTGATTCAATCAATGAAGCCGCCAGGTTGAGCGCATCCACATATTCAGCGCACCCTCCTGGGAGATTAAGGAAATTATTTTCATCGAGGTCCACTCCCACATCCTTTAAGTCTTTCTGAATCCTGCCTGCATAATTCTCCCATATCTTCAGAAGTGGGGATTCGAAACAGAAGAGGATTCTCTGGATTCCTGGTTCCGGAACCCCTTTCTTGTTAAACAGGTCCAGAGAGGACTCAACTGCCATGTCTATCAAGTCTTCATGCTCCTCCATATGGTATCTTGTCCTGATTCCTGTCCTTCTTTCTATGTAGCCTGAATCCAGCCCGAGCCTTTCCTCTATTTCTTCATTTGTCACGAGTCTTTCAGGCAGATATGTCCCTATCCCTGTAATGGATGCGTATGGCATTATATCACTCACCCTTTATGTCAAGAGGATGCCGGAATTTTGGTATAACCGAACCATTGTTGTGGTGCATCATCATGCATATATCTTACCGCTTACTCTCATATTCGCAATGGGGAAACCCATCCTTCATGGAATCATTTTTTGCCGTCAGGGGTTCCCGCGCACATTACGTGATAACGGTACGGCTCGTCATGAAAGAGCTCGAGCACACTGTAGCCAGACCTCTCCATGATTTCTTCCATGTCCCCATCGGTCTTGTAGTATAGTCTCCACCCACCCATTTTCATCACATGATTCACAAAGGACTGTTCCTCTTGCATCCTTTTTGAAGCAGAGCTTGCTATCATCACGCCATCGGACTTCAGAAAGGAACGCAACCTCTTCATTAGCATGGCTGACATTCCATTGTTCTGGGAACACAATACACCAATAAC
>DAOVFN010000133.1 GCA_030672885.1 Candidatus Aenigmatarchaeota archaeon
TGGTCCCTGACGGCCGAATCCTTCCAAGAGCGGGCCCGTGATGACATAATTACGCATTGTCATTTTATGCGGCCCCAGGACACTCAAACGATGACAGGGCACTCCCTAGTTAAGAACTATGAAAAAGGATGCGCCATGGTCGGGAAGAGAAGACTACCAAAGACTGTTAAAGGCAACATCATAGGGCCATGAATCCACTTCAAGGTAGCCTATAAGATGATTGCATTCCCGATTTCGATGGGTTGACAATTCACGTCTCTATTAGAAGGAATTGCCTGCCATTGATGGCTTTGATGTGTATTTGAAGTGAGCATGACTGCCTGATATCTGTTATAAGCATTATTGGCTAATTATATAAGCTTTATCCTGTCATGGCACCCCCAAGAAGACAATCGGCTGGCACATCCAGGAACAGCCTGAAACTATGCTTTCTCGAAGTGGACCCTCTCGAATTTCCCGTCCTCTTCGAACTCCTTGTCTGTTGCTATGAACAGGGTTGGCTTCCCGGCCCTGGCCGCTTCCTGGATGACCATGTTCCTGATGGCATCTGTGGCGCATATGAAATAGATGTAGCGCCTGAGCCTCTTGGATATCTCCTCTCTGTCATTGTTCTTTTGTATCACTATGTCAAGGCCCTTCCTGTTTTTTTCTATGTTCATGATTCCCTCTTTCAGGGAAGCCTTCCAGCCACCGAGCCTGAACGTCTCGACCATCTCATTGTCCCTGACAGAAGAGATGGTTATCTCCTCACCGAACCTTGTGTTGTACAGCTTCTGGCCCAGCTCAGAGAGATAGTAGTAGTTGAGCTTGTTCTTTCTTATCTTGCCGACCGTCATCCCGACCAGGTCCAGGTCATGGAGAAGTTCGACCTTGTTCTTGAATGCGTTGCCCGACATCCTCATCTCTTTGTATATCTGAGACGCAAACGTCCCCCTGGCATCACCTATCATCTTCATTATCTTCCATCCGTCCTGGCTTATCTCACCCTCGAGTTCCTCGTCCTCTCTGAGGTCGGGCTCCTTTTTTTCAGGACTGCCCTTTCTGGGCAAATCCCGGGGGATTCTGTCCTTCATGAATTCCGCTATATCACTGTCAGAGACAGAGCCCTTTTCCATGTCGAACTTGGGAAATTGCATCAGAAACGGCTCATTGAATTCGCTGCCCCTGCAGAGCATGAACCCGTAGCCTATGGGAAGCCTCCTCAGGTAATATCCCTGCTCGTCATAGTTGAGCCCGAGCATGTTGCTTGCATCACGCACATCAGAACTCTGCCTGGTGTCCAGTCCGAGGTTCATATAGATCTGGGTGGAGGTGTTCCCCAGAGCGGGATAAGAGACAAGCGAGGGGTGCTGGTCTATGTATATCATGCCTATACCGAGCTCCCTGATTTCTCTGAATATCAAATCCACCACTGTCTCGGTCCCCAGCTTCCTGGCCTTCTCCCTGTTGAGCACATGATGCGCTTCCTCAAGGATTATCGCGCCCACCAGCTTCTCTTTGTTGCCGCTCTCTATGAGCCAGTCCCTTATCCACTGGAGGATTATCTCTATGAGGAATGTCTTGTCGTTGGTGTCCAGGCTCTCGAGCTCGAGTATGGTTATCCTTCCCTTCTTGAAGAAGTCGCTTGGGAGGATGCCCTGGTCACAGTCAAAGACCTCGCCCAGCTCCTTGAAGCACAGGCTCTCTAGCGGCCTGTCTGCTGTCGCAAGCCAGTTCCTCTCCCTGGAAGCCAGCTTCTCCTGGCCATAGTCGACCAGCCATTTCCTTATATCGGCTAGCCTGGGGCTCTCGTTCTCTGAGAGTATGTTGTCCAGGGACTTGAGTATGACATGCCTTCCCCCGCCCAGGAGCCAGTACGCGTGGTCGAATATCTGGGCGAACTCCTTTATCCATTGGGATGTCAGCACCCCTGGAGGGGGCTTCAGGGGGTTGAACCTGAATGGTGCCACGTTCCTGCCTATGGTGAATATCTGTATCCTGTCCCTTAGCGGTGTCGAGATAAGGTCTTTGTAGTTCCTTTTGGAGAAGTCGAATACCAGGACCGGCACTCCCTTGTCTGAGAGCTCCTTTATCAGGTCATATGACATGTTTGTCTTACCATAACCGGATGAGCCGAATATGCCTATGTGCATGAGGAGGCTCTCTTTTTTCATCCGCATGGGATAGAGCTTCTTTTTTCCGTAAAGTATGGTCCCCACCCTGAAATCCCCGCGGGAAAATACATGCCTGTCAGGGGGTTCGATGAGCACGGTCCCTGCCATGTCCTCCATTGACAGCACAGCTGCCTTGGCAGCGTCAACCACTTCGAATATCCTCTTCCTTACCTCCTCGTCGCCCAGCAGGTAGGCCCTGCTCAGTGCCGCGGCGTTCTCTCTGCCCAGCACAGGAATGAGCTTCTTTATCTCGTCTGTAATCATCTTCTCAGGAGTCTGGTACATTGATTCACCTTTAAGCCTTCAGGACTGTCCCTAAGGACGGTTCTTGCCGTCACCGGTGTCCAGTCTTTTGAATATGTTCATTACCTTGCTCTCTACCTCGTATCTCTCCATGAGCTCCTTGAACTCTGTCCTCAGTTCAAGCATGTCCTTCCAG
>DAOVFN010000109.1 GCA_030672885.1 Candidatus Aenigmatarchaeota archaeon
TAAGGGTGGTGTCAACGCTCGAGGAATACACTCCCCAGGAGAGCTGCATGGACTCCATAGAGAGGTACCTTGCTGTTCTGGAGTCCCTGGATATGGACATAAGGTCGGCCGAGATTAGGGGATATGACATGGAACATGCCAAGGAGTTCCTGGGGGATGCCATGGAGGAAATCATGGTTATGGTGTCCATGAGGGACAGGGGACTTTATGAGGGATGCTGCAACAGGACAGGCATCCTCAGGGAAAAAATAGAGCGTGCTGTTGTGGCTTACGCGACAACTATAAGCAGGCCCGTGAGCATCATAGCATACCCCTGGATAGAGAATTACATCCTTGGATTCACTATAATAGCGCTGGTGGTTGTTATCGTCCTGATAGTGGGATGGAGAAAGATATCAGAGTGGCGCAGAAGAAACAGGCTTGTCATGCCAGGGAGCTGGTAGAACCTAGGGATTTGCATTGACATTATCGAGCTTGTAGTCAATGTCATTTTTGAGAACGACCATCCTGTCCTCATATGTGTTAACAAGCGTGTTGATATGCTCGGTAATCTGCTCCTTGAACATCTTTATCTCGTCCTTATTGGAATTGAGCTTATCGCCAAGGCCGCTCATGGATTTGTTGAGCGTATCGAGTTGCTTCCTCTCGGACGCAGGCAGTTCATCCACCCGCCTCTTCTTCTGGACATCATTCCAGACACCCAGCACTCTTGAAGGCGTTCATCTCGGAGTCCACATCTGTCCTCTGCTCACCGAGCATCTCCTTCGTTCTTGCCTACTGGGCATCCATGGATGACATGAGCTTCTGCTCGAGTGCCTTGCGGCGGCCCTTTTCATCGATGAGCCTCTCGTTCATGGATTTGAGCTCACTTGACAGGGATTCGAGTTTCTTTTCGGTGCGCTCTCTGGACTTTGCAAAGCCGCCTGAGAGCCGCGAGTCCTGGGACGCTATGTCTCCCGACAGCCTCTCTTCGGTTTCAGATATCCTGGATTCCATCCATTCCTTGACATGCTTCTGTCCGGCATGGAGCAGCTTGTCATCAGACAGCGCCCTCTGTATGGCCGCATCGAGCTGCACCTCGCGAAGCGAGGTCTTCTTGTCAACATCAGAATAGAGGTTCTCTATGCTGTCTATCCTCTTTGAGAGCGCTTTTACGGTCTCTACGAACTCTGAATCAGTGACTGCTTTTTTGGAGAGCTCCTTCACAAGGGAATCGAGTTCAGAGATCTTGGCATTGAGGTGCTCGAGCTCGGCCAGCTCCCTCTCCATGCCGCTCATCTGCTTTCCAGAGATGTCCTTGCTGAGCTCACCGAACCTCTTCTCGTATGCATTGATTATGCCGTTGACATGTCCTATTACATATTCCCTGAATTCCTTGATTTCGTTCCTGCTGGACTCGAGCCTGGCGTCCATGACCCCCACAACATTGGAAAGCTTGTCGAGCATTGTTTCCTTGGACTTGTCGCTTGAGGAGAGGCCCTTTTCGAGGGACGCTATCCTCTCGAGGGAGGACGAGAGGCCGGTCGAGATTCCCCTGATGTCGCCATAGAGGGTCTCCAGAGAGGATGCCAGCTCTCCCCTGGCATCGGCAAGCCTTGCAATATGCTTTCCCTGCTCATCCAGTTTCCTGGGGACCTCTCTTGTCATGAGGTCCATTTTCTGGGACCCTGTCCTGAGATGATCGACTAGGGCTGCTCCATCCTCCATCTGGGTGGTCAGGGAATCAAGCCCTGTGGATATCTTCTTTTCCATATCCTGCTGCTTTGCATCAAACCACTTCCTGATGTTCTCCTGGGTCCCCTCCAGGAGCTTTTCATCATTCAGGACCTTGATTATGGACTTCTCGAGCATACCCCTGTCGGTCGAGAGTCTCTTGTCAAGCGTGAACAGCCTGTTCTCCAGTTCCTCTGTCCTCTTGGATATCGACCCTGTGGCGCGCTCGAAATCCGATGCGCTCACAGTCCTGCCTGCCAGGGACTGGTTCATGTGGAGGTTCTCTTCCACCCTGTCATTCAGGAGCGCCACATGCTCTGAGACAGGACGGAAGGCCGAGAGTTCCTCTGCAAGATTGTCAAGCCTCTTTTCGTTCTCGCTGAGCTTCTCTTCCACAGAGGCAACCCTCTGGAGTTCCTGTTTGAATTCACTGATGTGTGTCCTGGCGTCCTCGGTGTGCCTGGCATCAATGTCCTTTTTGAGTTCTGACACACTTTTATCAAGCCTCTTGGAGAGCTCTGATGATATCATGGCAGTGGAGGCCTTCTGTCTGCCGGCGAGCTCGCTCACCCTCTTCTCAAGGCCCCTGCTGAATTCCTCAAGGGAACCGGACCTCTCCTTGAGCACCCTCAGCCCAGCCAGTGATGACTTGAGGGACGAGAGCTCCTCGATGCAGTCATCAAGCCTGGCACCCTGGGTTGTCTTGTGCGCATTAAGCTCCTTTTCTATGGAGGTTATCCTCTCTATCTCCTGCTTGAATTCCTCGAGCGCCGCCCGGGAGTCATCGCGGCGATTGACCTCCATTTCCTTCCTGACGTATGCCATGCCTGCCTGGAGGCTCTTGTCCATCTGAAGCTTGGTTTCCTGAAAGAAGCCCCTTTGGTGAGAGAATTCTGTCTTCAGCCTCTCGACATCAGAGAGATTCTTTTCAACAACAACTAGTTCCTTCTCTATCTTTGAGATGGCCTCTTCGTGTCTCTTTTCCTGGAACTCCAGGCGCTGTTCAAGCCCTGAAACGCCCTTGAGGCCATTGGAGAGCTCTGCGATTTCCATCTTAAGCTGGGTGACCTGGGAATTTACAGAATTGGTGAGCCTGCCCAGGGACTTCCTATAGGACTCGCTGGTCTGTTTGAGCTTGTCAGAGAGTTCGCCTGAGCGCCTGAGCATCTCAGCCTTCTCTTTCTCAAGAGCATCTATGACAGCCTTCCTGGTCCGGGAATCGCTCTTGAGCCGCTCTATGCCTGACTCGAGTTCCTTTAGCTCATTCATGTGCCCTTTAGCTCCCTTACGAGTTCGCCTATCTTGCTCCTCTGGGACTCCATCTTCTTATCGAGGGACTTCCTGTCTGAGACGACCTGTCCCAGGGCCTTCTGGAGATTCTCGTTGCCATCAGCTACCCGTTTCTCCAGTTTGTCGTGCGATGCCCCTGCGTCGGCAAGGGCCTTCTCAATGAGGTTCAGGCGATTGTCCTGGTTATTGAGATGGCCCGTGTCCCTGTCCTCAACAACATCGAGGCGCTTGTCAGTGGCCATTAT
>DAOVFN010000077.1 GCA_030672885.1 Candidatus Aenigmatarchaeota archaeon
TCGTCTCCTACTTCAGTCACCTCGCCTGCTATCTCGTGGCCAAGCACCTTGGGAGCGGTCCTTATCCTGTACCATTCCATGACGTCACTGCCGCATATGCCGCTGGCCATGACCTTTACAAGAAGCTCGCCATCCCCGATGACAGGCCTGGGCATCTCCTCAAGCTTCACGTCACTGTTGCTGTAATACATCGCTACCTTCATGTGCATCTTCCTTTTTTCTGCATGAATCTATGAGAACGCGGACACTATTCATTTTCCAGGGGTTTCCTTGCCCTGAGTTCATCGAACACCTGGAGGCCCTCCTTTGGCGTGGCGTTCTTGTGGACGACCTCCCTGACTGCCTGTATCATGGCGACCGGGTCCTCTGACTGAAAGATGTTCCTTCCCATGTCCACGCCGACAGCCCCTCCATGTATAGCGTTATATGTCATCTCCAGGGCCTCGCTCTCTGGAAGCTTCTGGCCCCCTGCCATGACGACCGGCACAGGACAGGACTCAATGACCTTATCGAATCCTTCACAATAATATGTCTTGACTATGTGGGCGCCGTGCTCCGCGGCTATCCTGCTCGACAGCGAGAGATAGCGTTCGTCCTTCCCGAGCCCCTTGCCCACCGCAGTCACCGCCACGACGGGCATGCCATACTCCTCAGCTTCGTCGATGAGCCGGGAGAGCCCGAGTATGGTGTTGCGCTCGAAATCGGTTCCCACGCATATAGAGAACGCGACACCTGCAGCATTGAGCCTGACGGCGTTCTTGACCGTCATGGTTATGCCCTCGTGCAGCAGCTCCTTTCCTATTATGCTCGTTCCCCCTGAGGCCCTCAGCACGATGGGCGTGGATGTCGTGTTGGCTATGCAGTTCCTGAGCATGCCCCTTGACAGCATCAGCGTGTCTGTGTAGGGCAACAGGTCCTTCACTGCCTTTCCGAGGTCCCTCAGGCCAGTGGTCGGCCCCATGAAATATCCATGGTCAACAGCAAGCATGACGCTCCTTCCTGTCTCAGGCCTTATTATCCTGGACATCCTGTTCCTGAGTCCCCATCCCATTCAGGCACCCCCCTTATCGGGTTTGAGTATGATAAATCCCTTCTCTATCAGCCAATAATGGAATTCACGGGTGGTGTGCTTGCATGCCTTCATGCATTCCTCCCTGACACTCTCGTATTCTTCAGAGCCCTCTTCCATGGAATTGAGCCTCTTCTGGACTGGGCACGCCACGTCCTTGCAGAACTCCCTCTTCTGGTATTCCCTGTATCCCTCGATACTCATATAAAAAGGGTACACTTAAACCATATAAACGTTACCTCTCGCCGGTGCCGTTTCCCAATCAGACCATTCATGTGGAATGCAGCCCATGAGCGAACAACATCCCGCATAATCGGTTCTGTGGGGTCACCAGTCACGATATCTTTATAAGTACGTGTTATCCTTATGTTAATCGAGATGAGTAGTTAGGATATGCGTAAACAAGGGTGTTAAAGAGAAAAAGACGATACGCTTTTTCTTTGAGATATGGACAGATTCAAGAAACTAGGCATCATACATCCTATATTAAGGGTGATAGAAGAGCAGACGTTTGGGAAACCAACCAAGATACAAGAGAAATCAATACCCCTGGTTCTGGCAGGACACGACGTGATAGCCGGCTCAGCAACAGGCTCGGGAAAGACGCTGGCATTCGGTTCAGGAATAATACAGAGTACCGAGAGCGGGCGAGGCATCCAGTCACTGGTCCTGACCCCGACAAGGGAGCTTGCCCAGCAGGTCTCAAAAGCACTGATGACATTCTCAAAATACAAACCCCTGAGGGTTGTCTCTGTTTATGGCGGGGCTGCTATAAACCCGCAAATCCAGAGATTGCAGACAGCCGACGTTGTGGTCGGGACCCCGGGAAGAATACTCGATCATCTCCAGAGAAGGACAATCTGCCTGGGTGGCGTGAAAACCCTTGTTCTTGATGAAGCGGACAGGATGCTTGACATGGGATTCGTTGACGACGTCGAGAAGATAATAATGCAATGCCCGCGCAAGAGACAGACGCTCCTCTTTTCAGCAACCATCACGTACAACGTGACCATGCTAGCAAAGAAGTACATGATAGACCCTAAAAGGGTTTCAGCCGAGACATATGTTGATTCCAGAAAACTTTCCCAGGTCTATTATGATGTGAGGGACAACATGAAGTTCTCATTGCTGGTTCATTTACTGAAGTGCAGGGAAGCAGGCTTAGTCATGGTTTTCTGCAACACCCGTAGAAAGTCTGACTTCGTTGGGAAGAACCTGATACTGAACGGAGTGAACTCTTTGGCAATCCATGGGGGATTCTCCCAAGACAAGCGGGACAGTGCAATGGAAAGCTTCCACTCAAAGAGCGGGTGCGTCCTTGTGTGCCCCGACGTCGCTGCCCGCGGGCTTGACATCAAGGGCGTTTCGCATGTTTACAATTACGACATCCCAAAAGACAGCAAGGACTATATCCACAGGATAGGCAGGACAGCGAGGGCCGGCGAGGCAGGAGAGGTAGTGAACATCCTTGCGCAGCGGGACTGGGACAACTTCAAGAGAATCATACGGGACAACGAACTGGATGTGGACAAGGAAGAAGTGCCCTACATAGACAGGGCAAAGATAGGCTGGCGGGAGGAACCGAGAAGCTTCCGAAATGGCCGCAGCCGCCATGGAGGCAGGCCAGGCAGCATGGGTTCAGGGCGGCCCAGTGGAGACAGACGACACAAAAGAAAATACTGATTATGCAAAGCCTCTGAGAATACCACTGATGGATAGCTTATAAATAGACCACGACCCAATATCATCAAGGCAGTTCGGCATGATGGAGCTCAAATACGACCCAGGAAAGGGAATCTGGGTTGAGGAGCCTGCCTCTTTTGAGAAACTCCACCGCAACTCCTTCGGAACCAATAAGAAGGGGAAGCTGTTTCTCGAGGTCGAGGAGGCCCTCTATGCCCTTAATTTTCTCAGGGGAACCTGTACCGCGGTTAAGGCACCCAAGGGCAAGGATGTGCTGGGCTTCAATGACATCGCCACGATATATGCAGCAGACAACCCGAGGCTGTTCGTCAAGTACAATGCGTACAGGGACTGGAGGGACAGGGGCCTCATCCTGAAGAGGATAGAGTATCTTGACAAGCGCAACCTGAGAAAGAAGGCAAAAATCGGCAGGAAGTACCCGGCCAGGAAGATCGAAAAGGTAAAGCTCAAGTCAGAAGCAGTGTGGTATCCCAAGAGTTTCTTTTCTGTGATGGAGAACGATGAAGAGGGAAGGATGCTCTTTGACAGGTACTGGATTGGCCAGTGGGGGATATACAAGCAGGAGAGGGGAAACCTTCTCAAGCTCAGCTCCCTGGAAACAGTGTTCCTGGCGAAGCACTTCGGTCTGAAGGTCATGGACCTGATGACAGGCAAGAGGCTCACCCACTCCCATATACTGAAGCAGTTGATAAAGGAGAGGGAATACGCAAGGCAGCTTTATGATGTGTATGAGGACTGGAGGCTCAAGGCATTCGTAATCAAGACCGGATTCAAGTTCGGCACCCATTTCAGGATATACTTCCCCGGGGCGTCACCCAGGAACGAGCCCAAGGACTGGATTCATTCCAAGCATGTCATCCATGTATTTCCTAAAGAGCAGAAACTCCTGATTTCAGAGTGGGCCAGGGCGGTGAGGGTGGCGCATGGCGTGAAAAAGACGTTTCTGCTGTCGATACCCGAAATGAAAAAGAATGACTATGTTGACTACCCGGCAGAGTTCATTGCATGGAGAAGGAAGAAGCATGGCAAGGACTGGGTGAGGGAGACCCCGGAGGACAAGCCCAGGTACCTGCTGGCAGCGGTGGCAGAGGACGAACACATAGGCGGGGTGGAGCTGGCCAGCCTGCTCAGAAAGGCCGAGTCCATGGGACTGGAGCTCATACTCTCGATAGGGGACAGGGAGACCGCGATAACATATTATATCCTGAAGAAGGTAATCCTGCCTGGCTCTGATTATGAGTACTATGAGATAGAATGGATGAAACCATAACAGGGTTAATTGGTATAATTTTAACATTTGGCTCCAGCCTTTTTGACATGCAGGAGCGTCTGTAAAGGCTGGGAGTGGATGAAACCGTAGGTGTCTATACTGAGAAATTGGGTATCCA
>DAOVFN010000128.1 GCA_030672885.1 Candidatus Aenigmatarchaeota archaeon
CAACGGGGGAGGCGTAACCCCCCTGGCAGGGAGCTTCTTCAACGGCACAGACAACGTGAGGAGCATCCCCTCAAGCGCAGGAACGCACACAATAACCCTCACCTGCGCTTCGGTAATCTCACCAGGGTTCAGGGATTCGGACAACATAACCTTCAACATGATTTACGCCAACTACACCCTCTGGATACTTGACGAGATGACCGGGGGGAACTTCAGCACACAGTATGCCAATGAGATTGTGCTGAATGTCTATTGCGCCAATGAAACCCTAAGATTCAATATCACGAATTACACACATTCCCCAATCCACATAAACTGCACTACGCAGGAGATAAGGCTCACGATAAACCAGAGCGGATACTACCAGTTCAGGACCAAGATACCTGACTATTATGAAGGTGACCTGCGCTTCTGGATGATTAATGCAAGCAGGTACAGGCCGCTCAAGCTCACGCTTACCATAAATGATGTTATCGGGGGCGGGTTCCTTGATGGCGTTGTCCATGTCGATAAGGTGATAAACGAGACCGGGCGCATGAGGATACTTGACCAGGGGGTGAGCGCCCAGGATTCGGTAATCATATATCAGATTGCAGACGAGAGATATTTCTATTCCATAGATAACGGGGCAGGGGATGACACCCGGGTGTTCACGTATCTCACAATCTCGGATGATACTACCGGGGTTATATCAATAACTGAGATACCCTTCTTTCCCGGGCAGCCCATGCTCTACCAGGATGTTGATTGGGACATATCCGCAGACCTGGCCACGCAGACCATAAGGATGGCTTACACTGACAGCCTGAATGCTACCAACTATGTCAACTTCCGGGTAATCAACGGCTCCAACACAAGCGAGACACTGTTTGACGATACTGTATTCGGGACACCATCCGTGACCATGACCTATAATTTCGCAGATGTGAACGGGACATATCTCACCCAGGTTGTTATCGACCATCAGACCATGGGCAACGGCAACCTCATAACAGATACCAAGCTTATAGGCTTCGCATACGGGAGAATGGGCATACCGGGAGTGACATCCACGACAATCATGCTCCTTGCCGTGGGATGCCTGGTGGTATTGTCCATGGTGTTCGGGGCAATAGGCGCAAGGGAGATAGGCGCACTCCTGGTTGCAGTGCTTGGTGGGTTCTTCTGGTATGTGGGCTGGCTTCCGATTGAGTTCGCAGGGGCGATAATCTTCATACTGCTCCTGGCCATGTTTGCCATATTCAGCAGGGGGGAGAAGGGGTTATGAAGTTCTACAACGTGGTCCTGTTCATATTCCTGTTGAATGTATCCCTGGCGCTGATGCAGGAATTGCAGATGATGCCCGGGGCCCAGGGGCATTATACGGCAGATGAGGCATGGATGGCGACAGTCAAGGAAGCGGGCATGAATGACAGCGCTTTTGTGACCACAGGCAATGCAGGCCTGGACGCCTTTGCCCAGATGTGGATGGGGACCACGAAAGCCCTCGGAATATTCGTCACAGTGTTTGTTGGGGCAACAGTCAATGTCCATGGGACAATGATTCATTTGATGTGCCCGGTAAGCACAGCAGACTGCCCCATGGCCGGCGTGGCCATGTTGATTACGATTATAGTCTATATGATATATGTGACCGGGATGATACAGATACTTATGAATAGAAATGTAAAGGCGATGGAGTAGCATGGCAAGCCCGGCTTCTCTATTATACGCAGGGGATTATGTGGCGGCTTTCTTAGCCTCATATACGAATATCTTCGGGATGTATTTCTATGCGCTCATGGTCATGGTCATAGTGACAGTCACTTACATAAAGACACAGAACGTCACCATGCCTGCGATAATACTGACGATATGCGGGACAACGTTCTCGGTGATATTCCCCACCGGGGGGGCAGGGGGTATCGAGTTCCTCACAATATCGTATGTGATGCTGGCAATCGGCGTGGCAGCGATACTTTACAAATTGTTCAAGTCTTGACTATGCCTAATAAAGAGCAGAGCCTCGAGGAAAAGCTAATGGAGATGCTTCTCGGGCGGGGGTATGATGCCCTCAAGAGCGGGGCCAATGGCGGGAGGATACGAAGAAGCAAGAGCCCCGGTGTTATCACTGTGAACCTGCGCATTGACAGGGAGTTCGGGGACAGCATAATGAAGGGGCTGGAAAAGAACGGCAAGATTAAACGCACCCGGGGCTATGTGATCATCAGGCCGTAAGGTGGAAGTATGCTTTATATATTAATTTTTTGCAGGTTTCTATGATCCCTTCTCGTTGGAGGGATTTAAAAGGAGACTTACGGAAAACAAATGAATTTCAAAGGACAAGAAGGTATTCAGGGCACAGCGCTTGCTTTGGTTGCAGCCGCAGTCGTGATGATAATCGGAATATACATCTACTCACAAATCTATTCCAACATCAACACTTCAGCGCTTTCAACCCAGGCTAACGCAACAGTCAACAACATCAACTCAACCACTTACAACGCATTTAACCTACTGGTAGTTGGGCTCATAATCCTGGCTGCTGTCGCAGTGCTCGGCTTCGTATTCCTGCTTGGGAGACGGGGTTAGCCTTCTGAGAGGCAGCACATGAAGGGACAGATGGAATCCGGGGCTATGGCATTGGTCATTGCGGCAGTCGCAATGGTAATAGCAGTGTT
>DAOVFN010000042.1 GCA_030672885.1 Candidatus Aenigmatarchaeota archaeon
AAGGTGTGGATGTAATGTTATAGGCATTCTTGACAAGCATTATAGAGGGCTCTTCCAGATAGTAGTCTATGGCGTATACAAGCACGCCTTGGTATTCATTTTTTATTGCTTGCAGAGTTCTGTCCTGCTCTTCACATTCAGGGCAATTCACAGAATATATATAGAGTATTGGAACCATGTTGCTCCAACAACTTTCCTTTATATTATTTGCAAATATCCATGCCCTTAAGGATAAAAAATCAGCCTGCCTCTTGAGGTCATAAAATTCCTTTGTATCCGGACTGGTAGATTTGATCCTGTTTACAGTATCCCAGAGATGATAGGAATGGCTCCCCATCGTTGAAGCCAGAATGTTGCAGTCTACCTGTTTCCCTGACACAAAAAGCTCCTGTATTTGCATGTTCTCCATGTCATTTCTCAGGTTTTCTATTTCGTTCTTTGTATAGAACATGCCTGTCCTCTCGATAAAATATCCTGAGAAAAAACCCACTGTAAAAACCACAACAAACATAATTACGAGGAATGAAAACGTCTTTTCCATTATCCCACCACGATATTGTTCTATAAAAGTTTCTTATTATTCTTATTATATAAGATGTATTATAGTTTCAACAAATACAGATGATTTCAATGGCCAACATGGAAATTGTGATGTTAGGGAAAATACTCTTCTATATATTCATGACCCCGCTTATTATTTACTCCCTGAAGTTCTATGGTCTTGGGTTTGCTTCTATCTTCTACAAAGGCCGTAAGGAAGACAGTTCCGCCAGATTGATATACCCAAAGGTTACAATACAGATACCTGTTTACAATGATCCTGTTGTTGTTGAATGCGTCAAGAGTTGCATGAAGTTCGACTACCCAAAAAACAAATACGAGATAATAGTTATAGACGACAGCAATGACGGAAAAACCTCTCCCCTCCTTGACAGTCTCAGGAAGGAGAGAGGAGGCTTCAGAATACTGCAGAGAGATTCCCGCAAGGGATTCAAAGCAGGCGCACTCAATGATGCCACAAAGGTATCCAATGGAGATATTGTTGTTATATTTGATTCAGATTACATTCTTGAAACATCTTTCCTCAAGAAGATTGTACAGCCCTTCAGAAAGAAGGACATCGCATTCGTCCAGACAAGATGGGATTACATAAACCCCAGAAAGAACATCATCTCAAGAACTGCTATGATGTCATACAATGCCTTTCATCAGTGCTCGATGCCTATCAAGGAGAAGATAGGGACCTCTATATTCTGTGGCACTGGCGGGGCAATCAGAAAGAAGGTTCTTCTTGAGACAGGCGGGTGGAATGAAGATAACATAGGCGAGGATATTGATTTGACTGTCAGGATATTGGACAAGGGACATCGCCAGGTCTATCTTCCTTATGTGAAGGCAAGGGGGGAGGTCCCTGAGACACTGAAATCCTTTGTAAAACAGCAGGAAAGATGGTCTTATGGAACAACCAAGGTAATGAAGGAATACCTTCTTAAGATATTTCGCTCGAAAGGACTCTCAAAAAGACAGAAAATCGACCTCTCTTTCATAGTCTCGGGATTCTTTGTGTTCCCATTCATACTCGGGGTTACTGCATCCACGATAATGACCATGCACCCATGGTTCGGTTCAGAAGGATTCTATACTGTTCTCAACATGGAAGGACTCCTTGGTGCTGCCAGCCAGGCCGCAGAGAGCATGTTCTCTTTCGAGGGAATAGCAATATTCATACTCTCAATGGGATTTACATTTGAATGCGGCATTGCCCTCATACATCAGAAGAAATACAGAGACCTTCCTTACCTGCCATATATATTTCTCATTGGTTTTATAGTCCAGTTCACTAACACAATAGCTGTCTTTAAGGCTCTCCTTGGAATGAAGCATGATTTCCATAAAACACCAAAGATGTATTACAAGGTGGTTCCATGATAGAGCTGATAGCTCTTATACCCACGACTATGCTGCTGTTGATAATAATTTCCCAGTATTTTATACTTCTCAGGCCTAAGAAGACCTTTTGTGGAAATTATACTCCAGATGTCTCTGTTCTCATACCTGCCCACAACGAGGAGAGATATATAGAGAATACGGTCCGTTCTGTTCATAATTCCAGTTATAGCGGAAGGATTGAAATCATAGTCATAAACGACGGCTCCACTGACAGGACACCCAAGATATTATCAGCACTCAAGAAACAGCTCAAGGGACTCAGGATAATCAACACCGACCATGTCGGAAAGTCCAACGCCCTCAACGCTGGGATTTCAGTATCCAAGAACGAAGTTATTGTTGTTGTTGATGGGGACAGCGAGTTCCAGCCCGATGCCATAGCCAATCTCGTCAGGCCACTATCTGACCCCAATGTTGCAGCTGTGGGCGGCATAGTCAAGGTCAAGAATAACTCAAGCCCGATATCCTGGTTCCAGAGGATCGAGTACCTCTATTCTTCCTTCTTCAATTCCCTCTGCGACAGGATAAACGGCAACATATTCACACCAGGGCCAATAAGCGCCTTCAAGAGGAATGTGGTCAAGATAGAGTGTGGCTTCAACAACAGAGTCTATCTTGAGGATGTGGACATGGCGCTCAGGATAATAAAATCAGGCTATAAGATACATATAGCTGAGGATGCGGTGGTCATGACCAATGTCCCTGAAACCGTGAGGTCCTGGGTAAGGCAGAGAAAGAGATGGATGAAGGGAGGAATCGAGGTCATAAAGAATCACAAGGGCATAATGTTCAGGCGTCGTTTTGGTTCCTGTGGTTTCTATCCTTTTCCCATGATAACGTACTGGTACTTCCACTCAATAATAATGGGGATCGTGATATTCTTCCAGGTTTTTGGTGGTTACTACAGTTACTTCCTGGCCTACGGACAGGGATTATCATTGGGTGCTGCTCAATATTTCCTTTACTGGTTCTCCATACTGGGAATAATCAACCTCATTTACATGATGGTTTCGGGCCTGATTGCACCTACCCCACTCCTTGTAATGAGCGTTCTACTAACCACCTTGTCCTATCCCATGTATCTCTATCCATACATCCGGTACAGAGAGAGGTTCGGCATAAGGGATTTTGTTGCATTTTTCTTCCTGTTCCCTTACTGGATGCTCCTCCTGGTAGTGCAGTTGGTATCCAACATAAATTGGCTTGGTTCTGCCTTGGGAAGGAACATCTGGGAAAAATAGTCAGGCCTTCAGCTGTTTCTTGAGCCAGGCCTCCCATCTGCTGTATACAGTCGCCGGCTCAGGAAAGCCGGTCTCCTTTCTGACAGCCTCGCTTATGATGTGGTACATGCTGTTCGACCTTATGACCCAGTCGGCCTCCATGAGTCCGGGCATGTTAAGCTTTTCGGCGTATTTCACAAACGTTTCCTTCATCTTTGCCCTGGTCTGTATGTCATCCCACACGACAGACCAGTTGCCGCTCCACTCCTTTACATAGGACGATATCCTGTTCAGGACCTCGGACTCGCCGTTCTTGAATGTGTCAGTGGGCTGGAGCATGTCCTTTTTGCCTGAATATTCCATGAGATTCACGAAGCCACCCTCCTTTACCGGGTCCTCATCCCAGTTCTTCCTGACCTCGGTTATCTCTGTGAGCCTCCTGAACCTGTGGAGGCCGTCGGCTGACCTCAGGGACTTGCATATCGGTATTATGTCAGTGGCCTTGAATGATGTCTTGGGAACATCGAGGTCGTTCACTACCCTGTCATAGACGCCATAGGCAGACTCTCCGTGTATGGTCCCTGCCACCACATTGGAGAGCGCCCCAATCCTCATGGCCTCATAGAGGGCCCGTGCCTCCTTGCTTCTCACCTCGCCCACTATCAGGGCCGAGTCCCCGAGCCTGAGCGCTGTCCTCAGTGCCTCGTCAGCAGGCATCTCGGTCTCTACTCTGGTTATGACCGATCTGGACTTGAGGCTCTCTATATTGTAGCCCAGCTCCCTGAGCTGGTCAATGGGAAGCTCAAGCGTGTCCTCTATGGTCAGCAGGCGGGTCTTGGGAAGTATCTCAAGCATGAGGCTGCCCAGCACCGAGGTCTTGCCAGCGCCCCTGCCTCCTGCGACCATCATGGACACTGAGCCGTCTATAAGGAACGAGAGAAGTCCTGCTGCCAGCGGAGAGAATGATTTGTTCTTGATGAACAGCGGAAGGGTCCATGGCTTGTCCCTGTGCCGCCTTATTGAGAAACCCAGGCCCTGGGGCGACAGGGTTCTCGTGATAACCGCGAACCTGGCCTTGCCCCCAGGCACGGCCACGTCTGTGTCCAGGACAGGGTTGGCCTCATCAAGCGGCCTCCCTGACTGTATCCTCAGCCTGGTGGCCCAGGACTCGGCGTCCTCCGTTGTGGGTATGAGATTCGTCCTGCACTCTTCCCAGTCCTGGTGGCTTATCAGTATGGGTTGCCTCTCTATGGGTGAGTTTATGTATATGTCCTGCACTCTCTCATCAGCCAGGAGGACCTCCAGCACCCCGAGCCCTGCCGTGTACCTGGTGAGTATCTCAGCCAGCTGCTCGAGCTCCTTTGGGCTGAGCTTGACACTCATCTGGCCAGCTACCTCCCTTATCATGTCCTTTCCTATGTTATGGAACACCTCCCTCACCCGATTGGACTTCACGAACTCGGCGGTTTTGGGCCTGTGCGTGGCCATGTACCTCCGGGCAGCATCCAGTACTGTGTATCTCTCCATAGGGAGCGTGAACTCGGGCGGGAGGATGTGATATATGCATTCTGCGGTTTCCGGGAGCTTGAATATCTCGACCCGGGTATCCCCTATGTTGTACCTGTCCACAGACCTGCCACCCTCCGGCGGCGTTATGGCATATCTGGTCAGCATGAAGTTGGGCCTCACGTTCGGCATGAACAGCTCCCTGTACAAGCTCCTGTCTCCTATGTGGTACCCGCTCACATAGGGCTTCGCTGCCTGGATTATCTTGGTTCTCTCCAGCTTCTCTTTCAGCGGTATGAGCGCCTTGTTCATGAAATTATAGGCGCACGTATAGACCTCTCTGTTAGTCAGGTCCTTCATCTTTATCTTGACGTGCCTGATTTCCCTGAGTGTCTCGGCGTATGCCCCCACGGGGTCCTTTCTCAGAAGCTCCAGGACTATATATTGCATCTTGCTTGACCAGTCGGCGGCCAGCCGCCTGCAGCGCCTTGAGCCGAGGTTCTCTGCAGAGATAAGCCTCTCCCTGATGACATCCTCTATCACCCTGGCTATCTCCACGAGCATACCGGTCTGTTCCTGGTCGTACTCATATTCCCTTTCCTTGGCCAGCACTATGGACGATACCTTCTTAACCTCAAGAATCTTGTCGATGGTGCGGGCCATGCACTCGTCAAAATCTTCCAGGCTGGCTCCGAAGAGGCATCCCAGGCAGTTGATGCGGAGCTGCTGCTTGTCCTCGTTATATGAATAGTCACAAACCCCTGTCTTTTCCGCCATAGTAATGTTTTGTTTTCCTGCAATATATTCATGTTGAACCCCAGGCTGTGACGTAATATGGCCAGCTCCCTGACCTGAAAAAAAAGTAGGTGGAAAAATGAATTAGAAACCTAAGAGATTTATTTGTTAACGGCTTTCCTGACAGCTTCCAGCGTCTTCCTGTCAGACTCGAATGAATCGTATTCATCTTTTGTGAGCATCTTTGGCGCCCCGCTCCGCTCGGCAGACCTGTACGCAGGGAACGAGCCAATACCCGAGTGCCTGTACCTGGGCTCGAGGGCGAGGCTAACGCACAGCGGACCGTTGCCGTCGCTGGACCAGGAGAAAACGGCATGTGTTCCTGAATATGACCTGTAGAGTTTTGACAATTCCTTCTCAGCCTGATATATTGTAAGACCTGACTTTATCCATCTTTTGACAGCTTCCTTCTTGTTTTCAACTGTCTCAAACGGGGTTCCTGTCAATGGGTTGTATGATCTGTCCATCGTAGGCACAACGAAAGAGCCGCCACCCTTAGGCACCCACACAAGGGTCTCTTCTGTCTGCGGTGAAGGCTTTATCCTCCATCCATAATCATTTTCCTCAAAACCCTCTATGTCCTTGAAATACCTAGCCAGGACATAGCCTTCATCCCTGGGCTGGAGCATACCTTTGGGGGCCTGATTCCTTGGGAGGAACAATACTCCGTCCTTGTGCCATGCGCCTTTACATTTTCTTTTCTGGCAATCAGAATAAACCATCCTTCCCGCTTTCTTGATTGTGCTTGGAAGGGCTTCGGCATCATCAGACCCCATCTCGAGGTCCCTGCCAACCATGTAAAGCCCGACCTTCCATGAAAGCGGGGCAGATTTGGGAGCCAGCTTGTATGCAGACTCTGATATGCCTAAATCATCAACAAGGGCTTCAGATAGTTCCAAACCTGGGATGTCAAATCCCATGTACCCGAAACCAGGCAACTTCATGTTCTGGGCCTTTTTCGATGACATATGACATATACATTGCACATATATTTATAAGCTTTTCTATACCCGTCAGTAGTTAATGGCTATATTTATTACAACCGGATTTCCCTAACT
>DAOVFN010000130.1 GCA_030672885.1 Candidatus Aenigmatarchaeota archaeon
CGCTCTTCCAACTGAGCTACCGAGGCTTACCAGCTTACAGTTGATGCTGCATGCCACAAGCTGGAGTAACATGTAACCGATTGATATTATTCTCCAGGGGAATTTATAAATAGCTATTTCTTCAGGGGAACCGACCTTATGCTCTTGAGGACCGCAGATATCCTTGCCTTCAGGTCGGGAAGGGTCCCGGTGTTCTTTATCACATACTTCCTGAAGCGATTTGTTCTGACCAGGGACTTCATCCCCCGCTCAAGCTCCTTGTTATCCCTCCACACAAAACGTTCCCATTCGTCTGGATCCCTGGGGCCGCCCCTCTTCTTGAGCCTTTTGTACCTGGCCCTCTTGGCGCACTCCACGACTATGAGAAACACATCACCGAGGTTCTCGAGAAGCTCAATCTCCTTGATGTTCCTGGGGCCGTCAACGCATATGATATCGGATTTGGAATCCCTTATCTTGTGCTCAATCATATTGATTGGCGCATCGGGACCGTATTCCTTCCTCAGTTCCCGTGCGATGAGTTCCTGGCTCTCAAGATTGAGCTCAAGGCCGCGCCTCGATACTTCCTCCCTTATCACGTCCCCTGTTATGAACGTGGGCATCCCCCTTTTCCTGATGTCCCTGGAAACCTCTGACTTGCCGGATCCGGGGAGACCTGTCACAACGAGTATCGTCTTTTTCATTCATGTCACTTCCTGGGCATGCTGTTCGGCCAGAAACAGCTTATTCTATATATAATTAAAATCATATATTAAATTATGGTACTGGAACTCATCCCCGATCTACTGATGAATCTCACCCAGGTCAATACCGTGGTGCTCCTCGCGGTGTTCCTTGTTTTCATAGTTCTGGCCTACAAGATATTCCAGGCACTCATAAAGGCATTCATAGTGGGAGTCATAGCAGCCACGTTCCCTGTGGTGGCCAATCTCATGGGCATGAACGTGCCCCTGACTCTATCCAGTGTCATGTGGTTTGCAATCTTTGGTGTGGCCGCCTACCTCATGTATGCGACCTTATCAGGCGGGGCCAAGATAGCAGGAATCGTAATGAGACCATTCAGGGGACTGTTCGCCAAGAAGCCTGTCCAGAAGATAATCATCAAGGAAAAAGAGAGCAGCAACAAAAGCTAGCCAATTATCTCATTGACCACAGAGTCATCGCCCCTTGAAAGCCTCATGTAATTATAGAGGCCTGTCTTGTCTCTCGCCACCTGGCCTGACCAGGTCCTGTTCTCGAAGCTGATGCTCAGAGTGAAATCGCTCCCGACCCCATGGAATATCTTTGAATCGGTTTCGCTGTCGTCCAGTACAATGCTCTCAGCAGCGCTGTCTACAATCAAATGAACCGTGACTGGCCTGCCGAGCCAGTTGCCTGCATATATCCGGACATCGCCGGGGCTGTCCTGATCAGGCACCGCAACAACCCAGAGGCTCTCCATGCCAAGATAGCGCCCATTCATCTCGTCCCTGATGAATCCCGTAAAGTCGCCGAGCTTGCCAGGGGAGCCATCATCCAGCATGGCCAGGTTCAGGGCATGGGGAATCTCTCCCTCCAGGTTCCCGGCCACCCTGGGAATATCCACCGCATAGCCGCCGGTAACTGCCATATGCGCAGGCATGGCCGCAAAGAACACTGCACAGAGCAGCAGCGCCCCCAGTATAAAGAACTGTCCCTTACGCTTCCCATACATAGAGATTTACCTCCCTTGGCTGATATGAATCGTCCCCGGCCAGAAAATGCGCGGATACCCAGACATTGTCAGCGTCGGGCACCTGGCCTGTGCAGGCCCCTGCGGGGGCGCATATCTGGACCGAGTGCTGGAAACCGGGCAGGGTGATTTCGTCCTGCAGGCCCTGGACATCACCCGAAAAAACATGGCCCCTGAGAAGGCCCTCCTGATCGAGGGCGGGCAGGATTCCAGAGAAGTCGTGCTCGGGCACGGTCCCCACCCGCGCATATCCCTGTGCAAGATAGAGCAGGAACCCGATAAGCACCAGGCCGGCGAACACCGCTTCAAGCATGAAGACATAGCCGCGCATGTTTATAGTTTGTCCAGGGGGTTAAAATATATCAGATTCTTTTGGAGGGCCGAATATCTCAGATTGCAGAAACATCAGACGCTTTTCATCTACATGTCCTATCGGATCTAACATGTAGTGCTCTTCAGGGAGTTTCCTGCCTGGATCATCAAGGACTTCCTGTAGAACTTTTTTCGCTTCATCGATGGGATATATAGGACCTAGTCCCTTTGTAAAAATCGCCTTATATCCTGACCTGAATTGGTGGGCAAGAGCATCTCCATTTGCATTTACCTGAATCACCCTTGCATACTCTCCAGGAACAATATCTACAGAAAGCCCCATATAGACAGTCATTCTGTCACCCATATCCATCACCTATTGAACAGAACGGGATAAGGTTTAAATAGCCATTCGGGATATGCACGAAAACCTCCTTGGCCACTATCAATAATATTAATCCAGACAGCTAATTATTAGCATGGACTTCCGCTCTGTGGCCTCTTATATCGGAAGCCTTTTGGAGATACTCGGGATTCTCATACTCATCCCTGTATTCATATCCTGGCTGTTCGGGGACAACATGCACACAGGATTCTTTATAGGGG
>DAOVFN010000040.1 GCA_030672885.1 Candidatus Aenigmatarchaeota archaeon
AAGACAGGGGTGGCTGCCAAGAAGCGGTACGCGCTTCTGGACGACTTAGGTAAAATGACCATAAGGGGGCTCGAGAAAGTAAGAAGGGACTGGTCCCCGATAGCCAAGGACACCCAGGAGGGTGTCCTGAAGGCAATACTCAAGGAGCGCTCGCCCGAGAAAGCAGTGAGGCTGGTAAAGAAGAATATAGAGCGCATAAGGGAAGGCAAGGTCAGCATGAACGAGCTGCTCATATATTCGCAGATAACCCGGCCGCTCAATCAGTACGATCATGTGGGGCCCCATGTGGTGGCTGCAAGGAAGGCCCAGGAGAGGGGAAGGACCATCCGGCCGGGGACAAGCATCTCGCTCATAATCACAAGGGGCGAGGGCTCGATATCCAGCAGGGCAGAGCCGTCCGAGGACGCCAGGAACTACGACCCGGAGTACTATGTGAATAACCAGGTGATCCCGGCCGCGCTGAGAGTGCTGTCAGGCATCGGGTACACCGAAGAGGACCTCACTGGCGATAGGGGACAGCCCCAGGCCAGCCTGGAGGGGTTCTTCAGGAAGCGGGCCCGCGACTAGCACATGCCATAAAGCTTTATAAATAGTTACTGTTAAGTGATTATATAGTATGTTAAGTGCGGACATGACCGAAAATAACTTAAATACAGAGTCCAATTAAATGGCAATAGTTTTGATAGCATGTCACGGAAGAAGCCTAAGATTGACAGGGAAGAGATGGATGCCCCAACAGGGAGATCCGAGCAGAAGGAACAGAAGAGAGAGGAATACGATGCATTTGGCTTCATGAAGGACAAGAAGCAGATTGGTGCTGTTGCAGGGGCCTTCCTGATATTTGGGTTCTTTATATCATGGTTCGTGAATCCCCCCCTGACTGCCCTTATTGTTGGGGAAGGGACGCTGGCATCATCAGCCTTTCAGGACGGGGTCGGGCAGGACACAGTTGACTATATCAATGAGAACATGCTGCCTGATGGCCTCACTGCGTCTCTGGAGAACGTAACCGCAGAGAGCGGACTCTATTTGGTCAATATCAAGATAAACAGTCCCCAGGGCTCCCAGGACTTTGTATCATATGTATCCCCTGATGGGAAGTTCCTGTTCGTGCAGACCATTGACATGACAGTGGAGGTACCGAAACTGCCTGAGGAGCCTGAGCAGAACCAGCAGGAGAGCACAGAGGTTCCCAAGAGCGACAGACCCGTAGCTAATGTATTTGTCATGGCTTATTGCCCCTTCGGACTCCAGGCAGAAAAGGCAGTGATACCTGTCATGGAGCTTCTGGGTGACAAGGCAGACATCAATATCAATTATGTTCACTATGTAATGCACGGCAAAGAAGAGATAGACCAGAACACCAGGCAGTACTGTATCCAGAAGGAGCAGCCAGAGAAGTTCGCTGCATACCTGAGGTGCTTTGTCCAGAGCGATGACCATACAAAGTGTGTGGCAGATGCATGCGTGGACAAGACAAAGCTTGACGCATGCATGGCTGCAGCAGACCAGGAGTTCAATATAACAGGGCTTTATGAGCAAGGCAGCACAGCTTACCTCGTAGATGCAGAACTCTCACAGCTGTATGGTATTGGTGGTTCCCCGGGTTTCGTGATAAACGGGCAGACAATAACCAGTAGCAATGCTCGATGCGAGCAGGACTCTGACTGTAAAGCATATGAGAGGTGTCGTGAAGTACAACAGGATGTAAAAATCTGTATGTTTGAAAGGTCGCCGGAATTGGTGAAGCAGGCCATCTGTTCTGCCTTCAACACGCCGCCTGAGGAGTGCCAGCAGGAGCTGAGCACAAGTCCGGCAGCCCCGGGAATCGGTGCCATGGAAGGTGGCACAGGATCCCAAGGAATGTGCTGATGCGTTTTTTCTTAATTCTTATTGAACTTAGCATTCAGCAATGAACTGGTTATCTTGAACAAGCCAAAACTACCAGTTTTAACTGGTAGATGGATGCGCAGTTTGAGAGTCGGCATCTCGAACGACATGAGAGATGACGAGATGTCTCGCGCCTCGGATATATTGGCGAGGCACGAATATGCCGAACCAACAAACTGCTGAGTTTAGTTAGCAGTCGCATAGTGGCATTTGATTTTGACGAGCCTAGGATGTGGCCGGTGTGTACCGCTTCATGAGCTCTTCCCAGGTGAGTTCCCTGCCCTTTGACTTGAAATAGACAATCAGCACAGCTAGGACAGCCAGTATGGCCACGCCTATGGCTATGAGAATCCACCAGGGGTTGTCCACGCACTCCTTTTCGGAATAGATGCCTGAGCAGCAGTAGCCCCATGTCCTGGCCGAGCCCTCGCAGAGGCATCCCTGGGTTATCTCACCTTCACCGCATGGGGATGCACGGCAGTTCTCGTCTGTCTCGCCGTCGCAGTCATTGTCCAGGCCGTCGCCGCACACCTCCAGCCGGGGATAGACTGCGCCTGTGCACGTGCCCCAGACACCGCCGGAACATGCAGAGTTGCCGAATACGCACTCGCCGTCATCAGTGCCCGGGCCGCACTGCCTTGTCTGGCCGATTGTGCAGCAGTCGGCATCGTTGTCTATCAGTCCGTCGCAGTCATCATCGATGCCATTGCACGTCTCAAGCTGCGGCGTGGCGCCGCCATAGCACTGGCACCTGGTCGCCGCCATCGAGCTTCCCCCATCCACGTTGTCGATTATGCCGTCGCAGTCATCATCTATCGTGTTGCAGGACTCGCTGAGCGGCTGGGGGCAGCCGGACCACACGTTATTGCTGCATGTCTCGGTCCCCTCTGCGCACCTTCCCTTGCGGGCCTCGCTGCATGGCCTGGTATCACCATCATTGCACTGGCAGTCCTCAGGGCAGCTGCTGACGGTCTCCCTGGGGCCGCACCACCCGTCGCCGCACCAGGAGTCCTGTTTCAGGGCAAAAGCAGAGAACCCCTGCACAGGGAATTCCAGGAACCCATTATCCTCGTCCCTGGTGGCGCTCTCTATCAGTTCCCATTCGTCATCGCATGCCTGGCCAGGGAAGTCCCAGTCATCGCAGAGGTATGCGTTTATGTTGCTCTCGTTGTCAAAACCCATGTCATCATAGTATATCGTGATTACGGCACCGTCCATGACGTAGTCGGTATCCACTGCGAATATGTGCTCAAAACCGTCCGTGGCGTTGGGCTTGTCCAGGCCCATGGTGCCATTGAAGCCGGATGCCAGGGGAACCCATGTGAGCAGGAGCTCGAGCTGGTCGTCAAATACACGGAAGAGCATGTCATATTCATGCTCCACGACGCTGGCGTTGAATTCCCCATCCGAATCGTGGCATGTAAAGACCGCCTGCTCTGTGCCTGGCAGGTATATGTCAAGGCCGGCCGATACGCCCGTGTCACTGGCGTCGAGGACCGTTATGTCCGCAGAGACCAGGGTGTTCACATAGAAGCTGCCGGTGACGTTGACAATGTTGAAGGAGGTGTCCTCGGCAAATATCGTTATGTCATATGTGCCCACAGCACCGGTGCTCCAGGGAACGAGCTGGTTGTTGAGCAGCACTGCATGGTGATGCGTGCCGCTGGGGTCGGTTATGTTGGCCCAGACCTCGTCGATTCCCTTGTCATCAGAGGCGTTCACGCCTATAAGGACAGGCTGGCCGAATGGGACAAGAAGGGGGAGTATCTCGTAGTTTTCTATAATGGGGAGGTCTGTTACAGTAAAGTTATCGGTTTTGTTGACCACATTCGATAGTGTGTCATTTGCGAATATCGTTATGTTGTAGATGCCTAAGATGTTTGTTTTTCCTGGGCCCCCCCAACTCACGAACTCGTTGTTGGCAAGGGGGACATGGTGATACTGGTTATTGGGGTCGGTTATGTTAGCCCAGACATAATCGATGCCATTGTAATCCGATGCATTGACTCCTATCCGGATGGACTTGCCAAAGGGGACCAGGGGGTAAGGGATTATCTCGTATTTTTCTATGACTGGAATGTCAGGCATTTCTATAGAGACTGTCCTGGTCTCTGTGGCGTTCATGTTACCGCTGGAATCGTTGGCATATACCAGGTAGGTGAACTCACCGTTATCAAGGTCCGTCTTGTTTATGGAGCAGAGTGTGCCGTCAGGAGAGAAGGTCTCGTTTATGCCGTTCCAGTCGAGGATACAGATATCCAGGGGCTCATTGGAGGATACATTGACATATATCCAGTCCTGCTCTGGAAAGGCCTTATCATCGTCGGGGGTGGGGTCGACAAAGTCCATGTGAGGGGCTGTCATGTCCCAGTACAACGGAAAGTAATCGGTGTTGCCTAAAGAAGGGGTGTAGGAGGAGTCGCATATCCCGTCCCCGTCGCTGTCCATACATGTGTCTGAGAAGTTCCCGCCGTCCGAATCGGTCCAGTAGTTGCCGCCCATGCAGGGACCGCCTATTATGTTGGTGCCTGAGGAGCAGTCCTTGGTCACGTTCCAGTAGTTCTGGTTGAGGTCGTTGTCCGAGTAAATGTTCACGGTGTTGTTGAGGTAGTTGTTGTAGAAGATGTTATATGTGGGGTATTCTGAATCAGATGAGGTCAGGTTAACCCCTGCTTTTGTGTTGTTCTCAATGCGGGAATCGTTAAATATGTTGTATTCTGAATCGCGGATTAGATAGATGCCGTAGTCGTTGTTGTTGGCAGTGACGTTAGTGATGGTGTTGTTGTCTGACGAGTAGAGCCAGATGCCGTTGTTGTTGTTGTTGGCGATGATGTTGGCTAAGGTGTTACTGTTGACGTGTAAAGATAGGAAACCGGAGTATTTGTTGCTTGATGCAGCGATGTTGGTGAATGTGTTGTTGCTGGAGTCGTAGCTGTAGAGGCCGTAGTTGTTGTTGTTGGCCGTGACATTGGCAATGGTGTTGTTGTGGTAGGAGAAGATGCTGAGTCCTATATTGTTGTCAGAAGCAGTGATGCTGGTGAGGATGTTGTTGTCGGAGCTGGAGAGACTGAGGCCGGTATCTTGGTTGCTTGATGCAGTGATGCTGGTGAGGATGGTGTTGCTGGATTGGTAGAGGGTGAGGCCGGTATCTTGGTTGCCTGATGCTGTGATGTTGATTAGTGTGTTGTTGTCCGAACCCCATATTCGGAGGCCGTAGTAGTTGTAGCTGGAGTTTACGTTGTATATCTTTGTGTTGTTGGTGTGAAAGAGGTACACAGAATCTGTTGCTGTTGTGTTCTTGAGGGTGATGTTGTTGCATGTTACGAAGGTTACCTGGGAATATGTGTCGTTGTAGTCAAGGATTTGGTTGTTGGGGCAGGGCTTGTAGTAGCCGTCGAAGTACTGGACAGGTTTGCCATTCACCGTCACTGCGTTGGTTATGTTGTTTTGATATGATGGTTCCCCCTCTGCATAGAACCCCCCCTGATTTCCTTCTGTGGTTATTGTAATGTCTGTTATTGTGTTGTTCCTGGAATGCCAAATGTAAAGAGCATGTTCGGTGTTGTTTGATGCAGCGATGTTGGTGAGTGTGTTGTTGTCTGAAGAGGAGAGGTAGATGCCCTTATCTTGGTTGTTTGAAACCGTGATGTTGGTGAGTGTGTTGTTGTCAGTATAATATATAGAAAGACCATATCGGTTGTTTGAGGCTGTTATGTTGGTGAGGGTGTTGTTGTGCGAAGTGTGAATGAGACAGAGACCGGTATAGAAATAACTGATATTGGTGCAGCCCGTTATTATGTTGCTCCTTGAGCCGCTGCCGGAGCCGTTGAGCCAGATTCCGCGGCCTGTGCTTGTTGAACCGTTGCCTGATATGGTGAAGCCGTCGCAGTCAAATGTTATGTCGTCCGCGCCGCCGAAGGAGATGCAGGTGCCGGAGTGGCCTGTAATGTCGGCTGTCAGGGTGAGAATATCCTCGCTGGAGAGGCTTCCGTTCTGGAGGTACTCGGAGCAGTCATAGCATGAGGCGCAGGTCCAGGTGGTCTGGGCATGGACGGGTGAGAGATAGCTGAAGGTGAAGAGGAATATGGAGGTTAATATGATTGATGCAGTAGTCCTGTTCATATAATATATTATAGGTGGTTCCTTGTTATATATAATGCAGGATATGGAACCTGTAGCGTGAGGTGATGTCGTGGTCCAGAAAACTCGCAGAAAAGTGGGAGCGCTCATGCTGTTCTCAGGCGGCCTGGACTCCATATTGGCCGTGAGGGTGCTGCAGGAGCAGGGAATCATGGTGGATGCTGTTCATTTTACGTGCCCCTTCTTTTCAAGCGAGTGGGCAAGGAAGAGCGCCAGGCATCTCGGGGTACGGCTCCACGAGGTTCCCGTGGACAGGGCATATTTCAGGATGGTTGCGAATCCCGGACATGGACATGGTTCCCAGATGAACCCGTGCATAGACTGCAGGATTTATATGCTGAAGAGGGCCGAGAGGCTCAGGAAGAGGCTCGGGCTGGATTTCCTGGCAACCGGGGAGGTCGCAGGGGAGCGGCCGCTGAGCCAGACCAGGCAGGCCATGATGTTCGTGGAAAAGGAAGCAGGGCTGACAGGAAATGTCGTGAGGCCCCTCTCGGGGAGGACGTTGCCTGAGACAAGGGCAGAATCCAGGGGACTGGTTGACAGGAAGGGCATGCTGTCCATAAGGGGAAGGT
>DAOVFN010000035.1 GCA_030672885.1 Candidatus Aenigmatarchaeota archaeon
ACAGGAAGGATTGTGCAGACCCCTCCCAGGCGCTCTGCCGTGGCCAGGAAACCCCGCGAGAGAAGGATATCCCCTATTGAGATACTATCCATTGACGGGATGGATGTCTCCTTCAGGGTCTCATGCGAGGCAGGGACATACATAAGGACGCTCTGCCACGATATCGGCGAGGCCCTCGGGACAGGCGCCCATATGGCCAGCCTCAGGCGGACAGGCATAGGTCCCTTTACCATACAGGAGGCTGTCACCATGGAGCAGCTCAGAAGCCGGGGCGAGGCCGTGCTGTTTCCTCTCGAGCAGGCCCTCAAGCGGACAGGCCTGTCCGTGTCCCGGTTGAAGCAGGCCTCTGTGGAGAGGCTGATGCATGGCATAGCCCTCGATATTTCAGAGCTCAGGAATCCGCCCCGGAGCGCCCCCGGCCTCATAGGGCTCTGTGATTGCAGGGGAAGGCTCGTGGCCCTGGCCAGGATTGAGAACAGTGCGGTAAAACCGAGCAGGGTATTCAATTGATGCTCACACCACCCCAGAATGCTATATTTTGGGTCATGGTCATGAACAGGAACCTCCAGTATCATCAGGAAATGCTTTAAATACTCTATTAACTATTTTATAGTGGTTAATATGTTTAATTATATAAGGAAATATGCAGGGAAGTTCTGGGAGAATCCAGCAGGCAGAGGAGCAACCTTTCTGGGAGGAGCATTTATTGCATTATACCTGACGTTATATTCACCAACTGACCATGGACAGCCCATGGGCGGGAAAGCAGAGCAGCATTCAATGCAGTCTGAATCGCCCAGGATATCTGGTTCAGAGAAGCATATGGTGTGTGCTGAGGAATTTGCAAGACTGGCAGCAGAAGAAGACCTTAATAGCCCAGAGGGGGAAGCCGATTTCCTTCACATGAACGGGTACGTAAAGGAGCATTGTAAGAAATGTGAATGGCTGAAATCTGATGAAGCCATGCGGTTGTACATGACTGCAAAAAGATATGGTGTTGAGGAGGTTGCATACGGCCTCCCTGGCACAGAATCAAATTACATGCAGTTTGATGATGATGGAAACACAATCGAGTCGCCCAAGGGGGCTGTCGGTAAACTCCAGGTCCTTGGAAAGATGGGGAGAACCAGCGACGGGAAAATGAAAAAAAAAGGGGGTTTTGACGAGGTCTGGCACATGTTCAATGACCCGCTGCCGCATCAGAGGAGATTCATAGAGAAATACAAAAAATCAATGGATGAGGATGCCCGTTTGCTCCGCGGAACAAGAGAAGATGTGTATAATAGAATCCTGAATGACGAATCGGCCAACGAGGCAAATGGCTTTGCATACCTGGGTTTTCTCAAGGAAGCGTGTGAAGGTGATATCAACATGGCCCTCGAAGCATATAATGCAGGGAGAACCGGAAGGAGAAAATTCCCTAACGACGCCAGGAAGTACAGGGAATCAATCTTTTCCCGCCAGGAAGAATGGGACATGCTCCTGAATGAGACCTGTCCTGAGATGGAAATGAACAGGGACGGGTTTTATGAGAGGCTCTACACCAGGCACATGTCAAACTATTTCAGACGCCTGCTTTATTGACATTGCGCGCAGTCCTTGCTTCTTGCAACACGAATAAACAAATAAAAACCAGACAGTTCTTATTTAATCCATGCGGAGGTGACAGACCGGCTATGTGCTCGCCTGCAGTAAGCCCTTTTCAGGAAAAGGCTTAAGCCAAAAAAGGAGCTTCACTTCGCGACGCTCCGTATCGCTTCCAAACGAAAAAGGTTTGAAGCGAGCGAGTTAAAGGGGTTCGACTCCCCTCCTCCGCTCTCCTGGTAACAACCTTTTATACCCACCATGTGCCATAATAGACTATGGTTCTGAAAATCATCAGTAGGAAGAGGGACACCTGTTTCATGTTCTATTCCGGCAAGGGCGGCGTGGGCAAGACATCCGTTGCCGCTGCAACGGCCATGTGGCTGGCCGCAAAGGGCAGGAAGACACTCGTAATATCCACAGACCCTGCTCACTCCCTGGCAGATTCATTTGATACCAGGATAGGCGGGGAGGTCAGAAAGATAGACAAGAACCTCTATGCTGTGGAGATAGACCCCAAGCTCTCTATGAAGGAATACAAGGACATGCTGTCCCCTGAGCTGGAAAAAATCAGCGCGCTCAAGGGATTCGGCCTGGATGAGGCCTTTGACATGGCGGGCACGACCCCCGGCATAGACGAGATAGCAAGCTTTGACTCCTTTCTGAAATATATGAGTTCCAGCGAGTATGATATCATCGTGTTTGACACAGCACCCACCGGCCACACGCTGAGGTTCCTTTCCCTTCCCGATGTCCTCGATTCCTGGATAGGCAAGCTCATAAAGATAAGGATGCGCCTCTCAGGCATCACAACCGCAGTAAAGAAGCTAATTGGCTCAGGTGCGGATGATGGCAGGGACAGTGCCCTGGAAAAACTCGAGGAGGTGAAAAAGCGAATAGCGCAGGCCAAGGAGACACTGAGCAATCCCGACAGGACAGAATACAACATAGTCATGATTCCCGAGGCCATGAGCATATACGAATCCGAGCGCTCGCTCAGCTTCCTGAAGAGATGCAACATACCGATAGGCAATATCATAGTGAACCAGATAATACCCGAGAACACCAGATGCAAGTTCTGCAGCAGCAAGAGGGCGCTCCAGCTCAGGCGCCTGGTGGACATCAGGAAGAGGTTCTCTCCCTGCAAAGTGCTCGAACTCAATCTTTTTGAAGAAGAGGTCCAGGGCAAGAAAACGCTCAGAAGGGTTGCCAAGGAACTCTATGGATAATCCAAACACCTAAACCAGACAGCATGGTTTCTACTTGCCCAGCCTGCTCAGAATAAGTGCCACCGCAAGGAGCGCGCACCCGGAACATATCAATATCATAGAGGCCATGCTGGATCCGCAGTCATCAACCAGGCCGTTGCAGTCGTTGTCTATGCCGTCGTTGCATATCTCTTCTGTGGCCTTGATCCCGCCTTCGCATGCCCCCCATACGTGATTCTGGCATGTGGACAGCCCTTTCTCGCATGCGCCAACTGAGCTGCCGCATGGCCTTGCCTGGCCGTCCCTGCATGGTATTAAGTCTACCAGTCCCTGTCCGAGGGCAGTGCCGCCCACACATGAAAGCACCAGCACAATCAGAAAGATATCCGTCAGGCGTTTCTTTTGCATATGATTATAAATTACGCATCCATGGATTAAATATGGATATCCCCAAGAAGGATGTGGTAAGCTTCCTGTTGAGGGAAACCCTCCATGCAGGGACCGCCCGCTCGCAGCACGAGCTGGCCGGCATGCTCAATAAAAGGCTTAGAGGGAACTGCCCCGGCTATGCCATAAGCGATGCAAGGGCCCGTTCCATAGCACTGAGCACCCCCGGCATAAAGGTAAATATCCACACAAGAAAGGGCGATATCCCAAAGAGGTGCCCTGCCTGCGGGCACGCTCTCAGAAAAACATATACAAAGAATCTTAAGGGAAAGAGGCTCCTTCTCAAGCTGTCCTGCGCAAGATGCCCCTACAGGGGTTCTGGTGGAAGCTGGATACCCGGAAGGTATGAGTTCTGGATTGGTTAGCTGTCATGCAGCAGTGCATACCGCAGCTATCTTTCTAGAACGGCAAATGCTCCCCCAACTACTGCTATGATTCCCCCTATAAGGAAACCGTTGCCTATCAGGACCGCTATTGAAGAAAGTGCCACTACGAATACCCCTGTGAGCCTCGTCTTGTCTGGCATGGTATGGATCACGTACGATGCCGCCACAAGGAAGCCGCCTATTATGATATTCACGAGAATAAAATCAATCGATTCAAATGTTATATTGAACATGCCTATGACCGATAGGCTGATGCCATAGACAAAAAAGTCCAGCAGATCCCCTATCCCAGAGAAGACAAGAACAGAGTTCAGAATTATCAGCACGCCGCCTGCCAGCGAGAGCAGGGTGCTCGTTCCAGTCCTTGGCAGCCGGGGCTTCTTTTCAGGCTTCTGTTCTGCGGCTACGGTCATTTTCGCGGGTGCCTGTTTCTGGGGTACAGGTGTCCTGGCAGCAGAGAATGCCCTGTCAATCTCCTCGGGATGCCATCCCTGGTCTGATAGCGCGTCCCTTATCTCCTGTTCACTATATCCTGCAGAAAGCTGTTCCTTTACATACAGAGCTATCTTGGAATCATCTGTCATGTATGATACTTGTTGGAGCTGCCTTAAAAAATCATCCTGTGCTTTTACATCCCTTTTTTCTGAGCTCCTCTATGTTTCCTGTCCCTGCCAGCAGCATGGCCTTCCTGAGCTCCCCTGCAAGGCCACTGAGTTTCCTTGACACTGCCTGGTGCGACTCCGTGGCAGGCTTCAGGAGCGGAAGCGCAAAACCCGCAAGGGATGCCCCCATCGCAAGGGCCTTGGCGCATTCCAGTCCTGTCCTTATGCCGCCGGATGCAATGAGCGGGATGTCCACAGCCTTCCTGCACTGCATGAGCGATTCTGCTGTGGCAATTCCCCACTCAAGAAATGCCTTGGCGCTCTCAGAGCCCCTGTAGCTCTCGACCATTATCCATGACGTGCCGCCCGCCCCTGCAATATCTATGCATGACGCACCTGCCTGCTCCAGCTTCCTGGCAACATCCCCGGATATGCCGCAGCCTGTTTCCTTGACCACCACAGGGAACCCCGCCTTCCTGCAGAACTTCCCTATGTTTGCCAGCACGCCTCTCCAGTCCCTGTCGCCTTCTGGCTGGCTGAGCTCCTGTGCTGCGTTAAGATGCACGGCGATGCCATCTGCCTTTATGTCCCTGACCAGGCCCCTGATCTCGTTTATGCTGTACATGGACAGCTGGACAGCCCCTATGTTTCCCAGGAGGAATATTCCTGGTGCCACATCCCTGACGTCATATGTATATGCCAGTTCGGGGTCCTCGAGCATGGCTCTCTGGGAACCCAGTCCCATGCCAATCCCGAGCTCCTCTGCGGCCATTGCCAGGTTCCTGTTGATACTCTCTGTTCCAGGGGAGCCTCCGGTCATGGCCTCTATGATGAAGGGAAGCCTGAACTTCTTTCCAAGGAACTCTGTTGATGTGTCCATATCAGAGAGCCTGGCCTCGGGCAGGGCGTTGTGCGCAAGTTCGTGTCTTTCAAAACCGTTGCTCTTGCTGAATTCCACATCCCTGTCAATGCATATCCTTATGTGGTCGAGTTTCCTTGATGATGTCTTCTCTGCATCCATGTTTCCAGCTCCGTGCCTGCCAGAGGCGTGACAGCTTTGCTGTCACTACCTGCCAACAGAGTTGGCAGAGGCAGCGCACTCTCTTGTAACGAAGTTGCATGTATTTGCCTTCGGCATCTCCCGTGCTGATGCACAAGACCTTGCGACTTACCGCAAGGGATGTGCCGCATCCGCTCTGTCTTCGACAGGCGGTGCCTGCCAGAGGCAGTGCACTCTCGTGCCATAGGCACAAGACCCCTGAATTCATTCAGGGCTGCAAAGGGCATGCTGATGAAAAACTATGCGCCCTATTAAATTTAAATAGCTTAATATTATTAATTAATCATCCGTTATACTCGCTAAAGACGGGAAGGTCGTGCCATGTTCAACAAATCATTCATGCCCCTGCTGGTTCTTGTGTCCCTTCTCGCCGCAGTCCCGGTATCAGCTACCAATCTGGAGCTTAATGTTGCTGATAAGGAAAAGACCACCTATCTGGGAGATGAGGTCTCCTTTGATTTCTCTGTAACCAAGCTGGGCGCCCTTGATGATAGGGTCCGGGTGGATGTATTGGGCGAGCCCCAGGAATGGGTCAGCATGGTCCCATCCATGGTCCATCTTCCAAGCCGCCAGGACACCAATATGTCAGTAAGCTTCTTTCCCACAGGAGAGGCTACAGGGACATTCACCTATACCATTGCTGTGGCATCATACATTTGGACATCTGTATCGGTATCCGATACCGTCACCCTCACTGTCCTGAGGCCCCTTGACATAGAGGACTTTGCCGCGAGCAGGCCCGGAGACGAACTCTTCCTTAACATACTTCTCGTCTCCAAGGGCCCAGAAGATGCAGTCATGGATTTTTCGGTAACGAATTTCAGGGGAGACACCGTGAAGGAGTTCTCGCTGTCTGCCAGCGTTGACGGCTCCACTCTGGTGGAGGAGAGCGTCCCCCTTCCGGATGGCATACTTGCCGGGGACTATAATGTGGAGGTGTCCCTTGCGGGAACCCCTGTCAGAAAGGATTGCATGTTCACTGTCCTGCCGGTCCATGCTGTCACCGAATCGGTCAGGAAGACATCCTCGGTCCTTTGCGATGATTACGAGATAACCATAGTCAATGAGGGCAACATAAGGGAGCCCGAATACGTAACATACAGGACCGTCCCGAACAGCGACTGGGTCACTGGCCTCATAACAGCGCCGGATGACTGTTTTGTGAGGGGCGGAGAAAAGACCTGCAGATATGTTTTTCATGACCTGGCTCCGGGCGAGTCCGCAAGCATGAGCTACAGGCTGGACTACTGGTCGATATATGCCACATACATCCTGGTCCTGGTTGCTGTCTTCATGGCGGTATTCCTTGGCATGAGGCGCGCCACATCCCCTGTGATAATCAAGAGGCACGTCAGGAAGGGAGGTGACAGGCACCATGTGGTTCTTGAGGTAAGGAATCCCTTCTATCATAACCTATCAAATGCGATTGTGAGGGATTGGGTGTCCCCCCTGGCCAATGTGCTGCACCATGAGATAGACATGGTCAGGCCCCTGATAAGGCGCTCTGGTGCCGGGACCGAGCTTATATGGAAGCTTGGTGACATAAGGCCCAAAGAGACCAGGATAATCAGTTATCCCATAAAGACCCTTGTGGAGGGCAGCCTCAAGATGCCCCATGCATATATCCGATATAACAAACCAAACGGCCGCATCAAGAGGATGTTTTCCAAATCCCTTGTCATAGAGTCCTGATTCTGTGTGGATGATTCTCAACAACACGATGTGTCAATATGATAAAAGCGGTTGTATTCGACTGGGACGGAACCCTTGTGGATAACATGGGAATCCATGCTACCTCGTTCAGGGAGGCCCTCAAGGGAA
>DAOVFN010000041.1 GCA_030672885.1 Candidatus Aenigmatarchaeota archaeon
GAGCGTCCTGGTCTATCGGTGCAGGGGTATGGGGCCGGCCGCATGCGTGTCTGCCGCGCAGGCAGAGTCCTCGGACGGGAACCTTTTCTCAGAGTTCACGTGGTCGTCTATGGCAGACCAGACAGTGAGCTATCCCCAGCAGGCAAATGTCATGGTCATGGCAAAAGTAAACAGCGCAGGGAAGCTGTTGTGGACAGGCCTCTGGATAGAGATTAAAAGGGATTCGGAGCAGGTGTTTG
Organism: Candidatus Aenigmatarchaeota archaeon; assembly: GCA_030672885.1. Lineage (GTDB taxonomy): Archaea > Aenigmatarchaeota > Aenigmatarchaeia > QMZP01 > QMZP01 > DAOVFN01. The sequence continues at coordinate 240 of DAOVFN010000041.1, forward strand.
ATGTTTCAGAGGGCCGCCTGGATTCCCTCAGCATCTATGCGGACATAGACCACATAAACACAGTCAAGGAGTTCATAACAACCAACCATATGATTCCCATGAATCCCACGTGGGTGGAGAGGCTCGTGCTTGAGTCGGCAACCTCGATGTATGAGCTGGTGTTTGACCAGCCAGGGGATATTGAGGGCGGGGTTGTTGCGGGTGATGAGATAGGCTCGGTCTCTGGCAACTATACGCTTGTTCTTCCGGATGCGTCTGGCATAAAGAGCCCTGTGCTGCTTTATAAGAGCCCGCCGTATGTGTGCGGGAACTCGATATGCGAGAGCGGGAGTGGAGAGAGTTCGTGCTGCTGCTGCCTGGACTGCCCGTGCAGCAGCGGGTATTATTGCGATGCGTCGCTGGGGTGCAGGCAGATATCCGGGATAGCGCTGGTGATGCATGGGACAACGCCATCGGGCGTGAGCAACTGCTTTGAAAGCCATGTCCTGAACATTCCCGTGGAAGTGCAGAACAGGCCCTCTGACATGAACCTGGTCTCGGCATGGTACGGGTTGAGGAGCGAGCGGTATGAAACCGCATGCACCCGTCTGTCAGGCAGCATATATAGCTGCCCTGTCACTGTCCCTGCCATGGAGGGCTGCACAGAGGGGGTGTTCACGCTGGGCCCAAACAGCATAGGGATGAACATAACATATATGGACGGGACCGAGACCAGGAGCATGGGCCTGGACGCGGGGCTTCCTGACATAACCATAGGCTCGTTCAGGTGCGGGGATGGTGTGTGTGAGGCAGGGCTCGGGGAAGGCTGGGAAAGCTGCTGCTATGACTGCGGGTGTCCGGGAGGGTACTGCGACCATGCAACAGGAGCGCCTGCCGTAGACGCCCGCTGCAGGGCAGACCCCCAGGAGAGCGACATATCTGCCATGATGGAACCCACGTATTTCACAGGGCTCCCTGATTCAGGGGGAGTTGTGGTGATGAATGTTGTTGTTGGGAACGCTCCCCGGAGCATGGTCGTGGCAGGGACGTCATGCGGGATTGAGTGCCTGAAGGGCGGGGAGGCATGCACAGCAACGTGCTCTGTAGGCTGCTCTGAGATGGCGTCGTCTGACCCGGAGGTGTACAACAGCACGTGTACGCTCTCCCTGGATATCGTTGGTTATGACCGAGGGTCTGATTACACGCTGTCGCCGAACATCACATTCAGCATGAGATACAACAATGGCAGCGGTGGCATGGTCTCGAGGAGTGTCACCAGGACATTCAGCCAGGTATCGGTAGGCTCACAGTGGTGCGGGGACAGAGCATGCACAGGAAACGAGAGCGCTGAGAACTGCTGCTATGACTGCCTGTGCCCGGACACCCAGTATTGTGATACAAGGAACATAGACGCCCCCACAATGGGAGACGGCTGCAAGCCGCTTGCAGGAGCAGCCATTGTCATTGATGAAGTGGGGGAGCTGTCCCTGGAGGGTTCCACAAGGGAGCATGCAATCACCATAAAGGGCCACATACCCGACCCGGCATCGGGTTTTGCCATATCAGGGACGTGCAGCCTGGCCAATGACCTCGGGATAGGATGTGTCATGTACTGCCAGGGAACCGGGATGACAGAAAGCGGGTATGGCGTTGGGTGTGAGATGCGTGTTCCTGCAATCGATTACATGACAACAGGAATGCCGTATTATAACCCGAATGCCAGGGTGCTAAGGCTCCAGCCGAACCGCTATAACATAACGGTTTCCTATAATGACGGGCCCGTCAAGATAAGGGAATTGCATGAAGAGAACATGGGAGCAGTGGAAATCACTGTCACGTCGCATTGCGGGGAAGGCGGATGTGAGGCGGACCTGGGCGAGGACCAGTCAAGCTGCTGCAGGGACTGCGGGTGCTCCGGGTTCGGGGATAATGATTTCTGCTACACGGGAGCGGGCCCGAACGGGGAATGCGTGGACAACAGCAGCATGCTTCTGGAGATCGTGGGGTTCGAGCCATACCCGCTGGAGTGCACCATAGGATACATAGGAGGGTCGTGCGGATTCATAAGCGCTGTGAATGCCGAGGTTCATGTCATAAACGCGCCGCCCGATGCCAAGGTGGTGAATGAGTCATTCATTATGGATGGCATGGATCCAGAGGTCATGGAGTGCAAGGCAGGGGATGGGTATGGCAACTTCACCTGCTCGCTCGTTCCAGGGAACCTGAATGGGAGTGAGGGCACAGAGAGCCGCAGCATAGAGATGAGCCTGCGGCTTGGATATGGCATAGGCGGGATGAATGTGCTGCAGAATGTGACGGCCAGAGAGGATGTGGAGATAACCAGGAAGAAATCCGATGCGCTGGCAAGCTGCGAGCGCGAGATAGCAAGGCTTAAGGAGCAGATAAGCAATCTCAAGAGCAATTCCAAGGAGTATGAGACATTCTCCATGGTATTTATGATTATGGGGATGGCCATGATGGTGGCGTTTGTGGCGTGCATGTACAGTTGCCTCACTGCCGCCCCACCTGCCGCCCCAGTAGGAAGTTTTCCCACAGAAGTTCCTCCTGTGATGATTGCTGCCCCTATTGAGCCTTCAGGGTCGCCCGAGGGGCCTGTAATAAGCCTTGCGGACGAGGAAGGGACCCTTAAGTTCGGGACGCCGTGCGCCCTTGTGTGCATACCGCTCATGACGATGGCCATGACCATGCTCATGTTTTCCCAGAGCATCAATGGAGATGCTCAGAACACGGATTTGCAGAGGCAGTCGCTTGAGCTGAAGATCGAGCAGAAGAGGAAGGTGTGCTCGTCAGAGTCCTTTGGGGCCCTGGCGGCCGCGACGGGCGGAATGCTGCCCATGACATGATTTCAGGGAGGTTTTGATTGAAGTGAAATGGAATGTGCTGTGTGTTGAGGTGTTCGCCGTGGTGGCAAGCTATCTCATCATTACCATGCCAGCGTCCTCTGCAGCGAGCGTGAGGCTGTATGACTCTGTCAGTGGGATAGAGTACGGAAGCCCCATATCGCTCGGCCCGTGGGACATGGTGAGCAGAGAGGTCTCGGTTGAGCAGGGAACAGGAAACCTGGGCTTCACGTTAAGCAACGGCAGCTCCTCGGTGAATGTGGAAGGTGCCTGGCTCTATAGGTGCAGGGACAGGAACCCCTATGAGTGCATGGAAAGTATTCTTGTGGGAGTGGACGCGTTCCCGGGCAATGTGGATGTCGGTTATGAGTGGAGTGACATCTCAGGAGGGGATCCCCAGAGGGCAAATCTGCTCTGTTTCGTGAAGCTGAACCATGCAGGGAAGGTCGTGTGGACAGCGTTCTGGACGGTTGTGGAAAGGGATGGCCAGTCATTCACTGTCAGGGAAAGCGACATCTCTGATGTGCGGGTGTATGGGAACATGGAGATGCTGCCGGCAATCCGGGAGTTCATAACAGGTTATCAGATGATTCCCGCAAACCCCGCATGGATAAGCAGGGTGGTCTTTCAGGGGGCGTCATCTCTTTATGAGATAGGCATGGATACAGCAGGGGATATCAGCAGCCAGCCGAATTCAGCCAGTTACCAGGAAATTGCCGGGAACGAGATGGGCTCGGTTTCAAGGAACCATAGTTTTGTGTTTCCTGTCGCGGCGGGGGTGGACAATCCAGTGACGCTTGTCCTGAATCCCTCGTATACGTGCGGGATGTTCGGGTGCGAAAGGGACAAGGGAGAGAGTTCGAGCAGCTGCTGCCTGGACTGCCCGTGCAGCAGCGGCTATTATTGCGATGCGTCGATGGGGTGCAGGCAGATATCCGGGATAGCGCTGAGTCTCTATGGAACCGTCAATCCCAGGGTTCTCAATTGCTATGAGAGCCACGTTGTGAGCATACCTGTCCATATAGACAATGCGCCATCGGGTCACTCGATAGCAGAGAGCTGGTACAAGCTGGGCGGGAAGTTCAGCGCATGCGCGTGCACCAGGGGATCGGGTGATATTTATGTGTGCCCGGTGGCTGTCCCGCCGGTGGAGGAATGCGGCAGCGGGGAGTTCAGGATAAGCGACAATGCCATAAGGTTCAGGGTTGACTATATGGACGGGAGCCGTCCGGAAAGCAGGTATGTGGAGGCCCCGTTCCCTGATGTCACCATCGGCTCGTTCGTGTGCGGTGAGAACGGGTGCGAGGAGGAACTGGGGGAATCCACTGAAACGTGCTGTTATGACTGCGGATGCCCAGGAGGGTACTGCGACTATGAGTGGGGAGCTGACCCGGGCACAGGAAAGTGCATGAACGACCTGGCCGCAGGGGATGTGCATGTAGAGGGCGTGGAGCCCGCGCATTTCTATACGCACACACCGGGCGACAGTGTCCTGTTCAGTATAGTGATTGACAACAGGCCCAAGATGTTCTCGCTGGAGCAGCTCTCGTGTGAGATGGGATGCTCTTATGGCAACGGGGAAGAGTGCAATTCGTCGTGCTCGGTTGAGTGGAGCGAGGTGCAGTCATCTGATCCAGACAAGTATAACCTGTCATGTATGGTAACGTTCACTGTATCGGATTACGACCCGCTCAGGGATTATGTGCTCTCGCCTGTCATGGTATTTGGCGTGAGGTACAGGAACGGGACAGGGGAATATATAGAGAGGGAGATTTCCAAGATATTCAGTCAGGTATCCATAGGCGCGCACTGGTGTGGAGACAGGGTATGTGGCGAGGACGAGGGATATGCAACATGCTGCTATGACTGCGGGTGCCCTGCAGGGCAGTACTGTGACACCCAGAGCCTTGAGGGGCCCACCGAGGGAGACGGATGCAGGAGCGCCGGCTTCGGCATAGTGATAGACAGCATCGGTTCCCTGGAGCTGGAGGACTCGTCCGTAGAGCATGATGTTCTGGTTTTCATGCACATAGCGAACTATCCGTCAGGGACTGAAGTGGTCCCGAAGTGCATGTTGTCGGGCGGTGACGTGTCATGCGAGGTGTCGTGCGTGCCGGTGTCATCGGATAATCCAGGGGACTATAATTTGAGCTGCGCCATGACCGTGCCGGCGCTGGATTATGTGACATCACTGCATTATGACCCAGGCACGAGGAAGATAACGCTGTCCGGGAACAGCATCAATGTGAGCATCTATTACAATGATGGCCACGATAAGGGTGCGGTTTCCCTTGAGCAGGGTATCGGGGACGCCGTGATTAATGTCACGTCGCACTGCGGGGAAGGGAGCGGGGACCCCTTCATTATGTGCGAGAGCTGGCTGGGCGAGGACCAGACAAGCTGCTGCAGGGACTGCGGGTGCTCTGATTTCGGGGAGAGCTATTTCTGTTATGTCGGAGCGGGCCCGAACGGGGAATGCGTGGACAACAGCACGATAGACCTGAGAATCCTGGGATTCGAGCCAGACCCATGGGAGTGCATAATAGGCAGGTTTGGAGGAGACTGCATCTATGCAAGGAAGCACGTCGTCAATGCGCACATAATCAATTCGCCCGATGACATCGATATCCTGAATGTGTTCTATAATGTGGACGGTAAGGAATTCACTGATATAAACTGCATAGAGACCGTAACGTATGGTAACAGGGATTGCGCATTCATTCCGGATTCCCTGAAGGTCGACTGGTCCGGAAGTGGTGTTGAGGAGAGGGTTAACAGGACGTTTGAGCTGTTTATGAGCGCCAGTTACACCCTCAATGGCGTGTCCCTGGTGAAGAACGTGTCCGCCCTCAATGAGAGGATAGGAACGAACAAAGTCAAGTCGGATGCCCTTATAAAGTGCGAGGAGGAGATAGAGCGCATCAATGAAACCATAAACAGGCTCCTGGCCAATCAGGGGGGTTATGACGACTATGGGTGGATGTATTATGTGATGGGGGTCATGTATATCGGGGTGGGGATTGCCCTGCTTTGTTCGCATGAGCCGACAACTACTACCAAGATATTGGGGTATTTCCTGATAGCTATGGGCACCCTCATGGTGGCATTGGGCACGATGAGCCAGGATGAGGGCGATGATATCAATATCCAGATTGAGGAAATAAGGAAAACGATGGAGCAGAAAAAGAAGCTCTGCTCCAGTGAGAGCTTTGAAAAAACTGCCCTGGTAACGCATGGCGTGTCGGCCCTGACCCCGGTGGTATATTAGTTGCTGGAGAGGGAAACCTTCTGCTTCCAGGATGGTTTTAGGGCACACCTATCCGAACAGGCTGGAAAGCCCTGCTGCGGCCTCTTCTGTCTTCTTGCCCTCGTCTTCCTTTTTTTCCTCTTTCTTCTCTTCCTTGGTCTCGCTCTCTGCCGGCGCAGCTGCTGGCGCTGCTGTTGCCGCTATGGCTGTCTGCTTTATGGCCTCGTCGATGTTCACTCCCTC
>DAOVFN010000091.1 GCA_030672885.1 Candidatus Aenigmatarchaeota archaeon
ATTGCCTGTAAAGGAGAAGCCCGCTGAGGCACAACCCACCAAAGTCCTGGATGTGAGGGGCGAGCCAGAGAAGGCAAGGGCCCCACCAGAAGCCCTTGGCAAACCCACCGAAGGCGCATCAGGGGGAACCCCCCTCGGGACAGGAGAGCCACCCGCCAAGGAGGCCAAGACCAAACCCAGCCAGGACGAAACCATGGATACCCCTTTCCAGACCCAGCCACCCCTAGGGGCCCAGCCACCCCTCCAGGCGGGCACCCCGCAAGAAACCCTGATGTCCGAGCTCGAGGACTCCCTCATGAGGGGACTGATAAGCAGGGAGGCCTTTGATAAGGCCAGGAAGCTCATCCCCAAAGACAAGACCGGCGGGGACAAGGACACCAAAGAGGACACCAAAGAGGGAGACAAGAAATGACGAGGACAAGGCGAGTGTGATGAAGAGACTGGCATGTGTCGTGATTGCAGCTGCCCTCCTAGCCCTGCTCATAGCCAGCACCCAGACGAGCCAGCAGGCCTATGACGAGGAGTGGTGGAACGGCTCCTGGCACTACAGGATAAAGCTCACAGTGAACACGTCCTATTATGACAGGACAGACTGGCCTGTTGAGTACGATATCAACTTCACCTCGCTCCTCGAGGACCTCAATGCCACAGGCAGCCTTGACGAGAACTCCATCAGGGTGGTCGAGGTCAATGCCAGCGGCGGGGTGCTCTATGAGCTTCCGAGCCAGTTCGACAATGCCATTGACTACAATCTCTCATCCAACGCAGCCGGGACCGTTGCCTTCACCCTGAACGGAACCACATCCAGCCATACCGAGCGGAGCTTCTATGTGTATTTCGATACGCTGAATGTCCAAAAGTCTGCGCCGTCCTATGACGTCACGATAAACAAGTCCTGGGACGGGGACGAATTCATGATAACCTTCAACACCAACACGAGCAGCGATTACTACGGCTTCTTTACCTTTGACACGAACAGGAGCGAGAACACCTCGGGCCTCTACCAGTACAAGCTCAAGGACGAGTTCAGGTTCACCTATTCCAGTTCAGGCGAGCGGACCAGGGAATTCGTCCATACCACCGACGGCACACATAACTACACATATGACCTGAGAGGAAACGCAAGCTTCAGTGAGGGTCCTGCCAGGATAGCCGTGCGCCAGGAGGGCTACGAGGTCTACTGGAACCAGGCCGATAACAGGACCAACATGACCTATCTAAGAAAGACCTATTATTTCTACCCGAACAGGACATGGTTCGTGCTGGAGCACGAGGTCATCAACACAAACGATTCTGTTCTGAGCAGGGGATCATATGCAGGCCTCCCTGCATTTGACGTCTTGGGAGCATACGGATCCGGATACAAAATCAACTATGATTACTCCCAGGACCCTGGCTCCACTGTCTCCGGTGCCCCGTCGCTCGGTACTGACAGGGGCGGCATTGCTCATATCCGGGAGAACGGCACCACCAATTTCAGGGCAGACAACTACACCACGGGCAGCACGCCCAACTACAACAGGATAGGCATGAACCTCACCATGACCACTATCCAGCCAGGCGGCTCCATTCAGGACACATCTGTCATGACATTTTACCACTCGATAAACAACCCGAACCTTCTTACAGACACCCGTGACATGCTCATAAACAACATAAACATAACCCAGGGAGAGCCAGAACTCTGGGTCATAACCCTGGAGCCCGAACCAGACCACGACATATACAACAGGAACGAGTCCGCCATCCTCTGTGCCAACATGACTAGGGACGACTGGTCCCTACTTGACCACGTAAATGCCACCCTTGACATGGGAACCCCGGGAAGCCCTGGAGACGACGTCACCGTACAGCTCCTGGACGACGGGGGATATCCAGACCCGGTTTCAGGGGACGGGAACTACACGGCATACTATAACTTCACTGATTCCGAGACCCCGGGCTACTGGAACATGACAGTGAGGGCCTATGACCCGGACGGGAGCTTCCTGAACGAGAGCTACTACACCTTCAACCTGACTGCAGGGCTCCATGTCAACATAACAATCTGGAACGAGACTGGCATATGCAGGGTCGAGAACGCGACAGTGAACGTGACAAACTTCAGGCAGGACATCCAGATACCCGGAGCCACTGACATAAACTGCACCACCGCTGGGGACCAAATCCCCTCAGAGAACATAACAGACCACGGGAACGGGACCTACATAGTGACATTCCAGACACCCTTTGACTTCGGGCTCTATCCCCTCAACTGCTCCTTCGGGAAGGACGGAAGCTGGGGATTCGGTGTGGAGAACTACACTGTCGAGACCCCGGAGACCAACATAAGCGTAATCCCTGAGCCCAGTCTCTATCATGCCTACAATGTGATGTTCTATGAGAACGAGTCCTTCAACCTCAGGGTGACCCTCCAGAACCTGGAAAACTCAACAGCATACGAGGCGAACATCACCCTGACGCTTCCCGGCAACCTGTCCTCCAATTCCACCTTCGAGAAGTGCGGAAAGATACTCATAGACCTCTCATGTGTCAAGGACTTCAACATCACGATTCTCAACAACTCAGTGGCCAAGAACTACACAATCAACATAACAGCAAACTGGACCAACAGGATAGGCACCCAGGACTCGAACACAACAAACGTCACAGTGACTGTCTACGAGAATCCTGTGCTTGACGTGCTTCAGGAGAATGTGACAGGCATCCTCCCACCTGGTGCAACATCCGAGCTTATCGAAACCCTCCTGGTAAGGTCCCTGGGAAACAACCACACACTGAACACAACCTTCACCCCCATCGGCTTGGACAACTTCACCATAGTCTTCACCCCGCCCAGCATAAGCGCCATGTACCCTGGAGAGGAGCAGCCGGTCCAGGTCAATGTGAGCATCCCGGCAGGCCAGTCCCCGGGGGTCTATGAGGGTGTGATAAACATAACCTCTGACAACGGCGGCTACGAGTCCCTCAACACCACCATAACAGTTACCGGAACCAACCTTACCATAAACACAACACCCGAGATATATACAGCCCTCTATGTTACTGCATTATCCAACGAGAGTTTCGAATTCTCAGTGAATGTAACCAACACAGGCAACACCACAGCCTTCAACCCCTATGTGAACATCTCCCTTCCAGGGAACTGGTTCATAAATTATACCAACCAGCCCTGTGATAATCTAACCAAGGGGGAGGTGTGCATGACCCACTTCCTTGCCAACATAACCGAACTCACCCATGCAGGCAACTACACGATTAATGCAACCATATTCTGGGAGGATATCGGAATATCCTGGAGGAACGCGAGCGCCACCATAAACGTGAGCGTGACCTCCAATGTCACGCTCGAGGTCATTGAGGACAGCTTTGACAGGACCATGGAGCACGGCACCTCCATATCTGTCGGCAACATGACAGTCCGCTCCACAGGCAATGACGACGCGCTATTTGTCAACTTCACCATGAGCAAGGAGTTCGAGAATTTCACCATGGCATTCAACCAGAGCTACCCCTTCAACATGGCCCCCGGGGACTTCAGGACGATCCGGATAAACGCGACCATCTCCCCTGGATTCGACCCGGGCTGCTACAACGGAACCCTGAACGTCACCTCGGGCAACAACGGGAACAAGACCCTTCACCTGAACATAACCGTGCCCGAGAACGGCTCCTGGATAGCCTATCCCACCTACTGCGAG
>DAOVFN010000112.1 GCA_030672885.1 Candidatus Aenigmatarchaeota archaeon
CAAAGAAGATAAATGAATGGGAGCCTGACTTGTGCCCGCTCTGCACAGTTTTCTTCTCTGGTGCGATAAAGCCCAAGAACTCCCCGAGCAGCTGGCGGAAGCTCATAAACTCCCAGAAGCTCACCAAGAAGGAGCTGCAATAACTTGCTACTGGAAAATCTGCGGCTCCTGACACGACTTGCAGATAACCCAGCGAATTCAGGGTTCAATCTTAACCATCCCATAAGGGACGATTTCTTTAATTCTATCAAGAAATGAGGTGATATTATGAACAAAATCAACATACTTGCAATGGACATTGATGGCCTTCGAGACCTTAACCCGGATGATGTTGACTGGGTCTTATCCGAGGAGGAGATCCTCCATATGGTGGACATGACCGACAATTATGTATCGTTGCCTCCTGCTCCTCCCTTAGGCACTTCAGGTCCTGTTCCCAAATACCACATAAAACTGAAGAGTCTTCTATGCTCCAATGGCTTCATCAACTTCAAGGTGTTACTTAAGGAACATCCGAACCTGAGAAAGATATATGCCAAACAGATTACCCACAAGCTCGAAATAATGTTCAAGGAAGGGTACGAACGCCCCGACTGGATAGTGGGTATACCGGAGGCTGCTACAGAGCTTGGAGAGGATGTTGCAAACCTGCTCGGTATAAAATATCTCAGACTGAAGAAGGAGAACAAACAGATAATATTGGATGAGGAACAGGCCAAACTCCTTAAGCCCGGGGATACCGTGCTCATGATCGAGGACATTTGCACAAAGGGGACTGGCGTTACCGAGACCATAAGGCAAATCCTGGCTATCAGGAATGATGTCAGAATACTCAACTACATCATGTATATCGTCAGCAGGGGAACCCTCGAAGAGGTTGTCGTTGACGGCATTGGGTCGTTCAGGATAGTTCCCCTTGCCATGAGAAAGATAGATGAGTATCGACCTGGTCCTGAAACCTGCCCTTATTGTGCCAACGGCTCCATACCAATCAAGGCCAAGGATACAATTGAGCACTGGCATCTGCTGAAAAAGATGGAGATGATTCAACCGCAAGCTTCTGCATAGGGCCTGATGAACTTTTGTGCCTGAGTATTATCTTAACGAGAAAGTTCCTTCGGGGCTTTCTCTATGCATTGTCAACTTAACGGTGTCCACCAAGAAACCCATTTAAATAATCCACCATCTATAATACTAGCAACACACGCCGCCCTTTGCGCAACAGACCAGGGGCGGCCCAGCAACTGTTTTCAATGCAGACTCAAGGTGATATGGTGCCCTGCGGAAAAAAGCGCAAGAAGAAACAGATGAAGAAGCACAAGCTCCACAAGAGACGCAAGAAGATCAGGCACAAAAGCAAATAGCCAAGCTTATATTCCGCCTGTACCAATTCTTATACAGCATGTGCATGCCCAAGTGATATGATGACAGAAAAGCAAGTCCACAGGGAGGATTCCGTGAAGGGAGAAGATTATCAGGTAAGGCTATCTGTACTCGTCTACACAGCAGCCGCCATAGTGATGGGCTATATCTCCCTTTTGATATCCCCGCTGGCGGGCAACATGATGACAATCATGGCGGGCATCGCCGTTGCCTGGGTTGCCGGCACGACGGTCCAGCACCTTGTCGGAAAAAAGGACATAAAGTGGCTCATCGGGAACGGCATCTTCATCTATGTCTTCGTATGGCTCATAGCCTGGATATTCTTCTTCAACTTCTTCAGTTGAGGCATGGCCATAACTAATTATTACTACAATACTAACAGTTAACCAATAATAGATGTATATATTACAAAGCAATATCCATCACATGGCGATACCATGAAGTTCCTCCTCGACACAAACTTCCTGCTCATCCCGGGCAAGTTCAGGACAGACATATTCAGCGAGCTCCAGAAATTCGGGAAGCCCGAGCTCTTCACCCTGGACCTTGTGGTGGCCGAACTCAGGAAACTGGCATCCTCTAGGGGCCGGGACGCATGCCATGCCCGCCTCGGCATCGAACTCCTTGAAAAAAAGAACGTCCGCGTCCTGGATGCCGGCGGGACCAACACCGACCATGAGCTCGAGAGGCTGGCCGCTGAACAGGGCTTTGCAGTGTGCACCCAGGACAGGGCCCTCCAAAGGAACCTCTCAAAAGAGAGCGTCACGGTTATCTTCCTCAGGCAAGGCAGGCTCCTCGCAAAGCTGTGAATCATAAACCAGAGAAGAACAAACTAAGTGATTGATATGCAGAAAACCATTACACTGGACACGAAGATGTTCCAGGATATTATGAAGGTGAAGGAAGAATTCGATGCCATAGTTGAATCTATAGAGTTAATGTTCAACAATGAATTCATGGAGTCTTATTCTAAGGCTAAACAAGAAATAGAAAACAGAGAATTTGTTGATTGGAATAAGTTATAGAACATTGCCAACCAACAGTTTGCCAAAGATTTTAGGAATCTTAAAGACAGGAAAATACAAGATGCTATAAAGAGAAAAATCGAGGAAGTCAGCAAAAACCCAACAAGATATAAAAGATTGCATTATGCATTAAGGGGCAGTTACAGGATCAGGATTGGCCCCTATCGAATTCTTTATTCTGTCAATGAGAACAAGAGAGAAACATATTTAGAGAAAATGGTCTTTGGCCACAGGTACAGATAGGCACTATAAAGGAGTCCCACCACCAACCTTAGGATATAAGCAATCTAGGCAGAACAGATTCTTTGTAAAGCTCTAGTGCCTCCCTGACCAGCTCAGATATGCTGGGATAGCGGCCAGAGCGGATGGCATTCTCAACCTCCTCCAGGACCCCTTTGTAAGCCTTGTTTGCAGGGCTGCCATCAGGACACCTGCCGATGACTGACAGGAAGCAATCTGGCCTGATATACTCACTGCTGACCAGAAACAAATATAGTCACTACAATCGTAATGTTTAAACATCAGCCTTAAAAAACATACTTACAAGAACAAATCAATAACAGTCGACAGACTTTAAACTGTAAACAGGAGGAACTATTATGAAAAAAATCAATATACTAGGGAAACAACTACCCGTGTTCGTGCTAGCACTTGTTTTGATGGCTGGCATGGGTTCTGCCGCTGTGGTAAACTATCTAAGCAACACGGTGACAACAGATGTGAGTGTAGCTTCACCCTTGGCACTACAAGTAAAT
>DAOVFN010000006.1 GCA_030672885.1 Candidatus Aenigmatarchaeota archaeon
GGTGGGTTGTGTAAGATGAGTATGAAGTCGTCACCTGCCTGTTTCCCCATCTCCTCAAGCACTTCCTCGGTCTCCTCCTCTGTGGGCTCGAACGCCGTGTGAAATGGTGTGAGCGCGCCGCCCCAACCAACAAAGGTTTCTCCGCAAATCACCCGCACCTTGCCATGAAGGTTTACGTCATATTCCTCAAACGCGTCTATTATTTCATAGGGGTCGTGGTTTCCAGGAACACAAACCAGGGGAACGCCAAAAGACACAAGTTTTTGCAATATAACATCCGCTATGTTGTGTTGGGAGAATCCGGGCGGTTGGTTGAACATGTCTGTGAAGTCTCCCGGACAGACGATGAGATCAAACCCGGACGCGTCTATTTTCTTAAAAAAATTGGATATATCATCAGAATATCCATGCGTGTCGGCTATTATTAATATCTTCATTCGATCACCGGAATTGGTTTAGAATTAAACAAAGAAAGGCTTAAAAAGCAGTGTGTTTTTTGGTCATGGTTTCCTGTGGAGGTTGGGGGTATCCCCGTGGTTTCCTGTGGAACTTAAAAAACATAAAACAAGTAGTAAGTAAGTAAGTATAACAGTGTTATATTATAATTATTATATTATTACAACTACAACAACAAACAATTTATAATTTACTTTCCATAAGAAACGAGGGGGATATGTATGGAAGGGTCTGACCTAAAAAACATGTTTGAGGAATACATTTCAAAAAAGAACGTCTTTAGGAACAAGGACATGCTCACAATACAGTTCACCCCGCAAAACATTCCTCACAGGGACTCCCAAATAAAACAGGTCGCTCTCATGCTGGCCCCTGTTCTCAGGAACGAGAAGCCATCAAACGTTTTCATATATGGCAAGACAGGAACAGGCAAGACCCTTGTTATAAGGAACATTACAGACAACCTAACAGACACAGCGCACAGCGCCGGTGTTGGGTTGATGGTGATATACATAAACTGCAAGATGCAGAAGGTAACCGATACCGAATACCGCCTGTTGGCCAGGCTTATTGGTGATTTTGGTGAGGACGTTCCCTATACAGGGCTCCCCACAACCGAGTTGTACAAGAAACTATTCGCCCATCTCGAGTCAGCGGCCAAGAACATAATCATAGTGCTTGATGAAGTGGATTCACTCATAAACAAGATTGGTGATGGTGTGCTCTACAACTTCACCAGGATAAACCAGGAACTGGAAAAAACAAAACTCACATTGATTGGGATATCGAACAACCTGACCTTTGTGAAGCTGCTTGATCCAAGGGTGAAGTCATCCCTTTCTGAGGAAGAGTTGGTTTTCCCCCCATACAACGCCACACAGCTTAAGGACATACTCTCTGTCCGTGCAGAGGGCGCGTTTTTTCCCGGGATGATATCATCTGGTGTGGTAGCAAAGTGCGCTGCGCTGGCTGCTCAGGAGCATGGGGACGCCAGGAAGGCCCTGGATCTGCTCAGGGTGTCCGGGGAGATGGCTGAGCGGGAGGGAAGCCAGAATATAACAGAATCACATGTGGATATTGCGCAGAGAAAGCTTGATACAGACCGGTTCATGGAGACGGTCAGGACCCAACCCAAACAGTCCCAGGCAGTGTTCATGGCCATACTTAACATGCATATGAGCGGGGACGGGAAAATACAAACCGGTGGTGTCTTTGATGTGTATTCGGATATATGCAGAAACAGCGGAATGAAGCCACTTACCCAGAGAAGGGTGTCAGATCTCATATCAGAACTCGAAACGTTTGGGATAATATGCACCTCGATAAGATCCAGGGGAAGGTACGGCAGGACAAGGATGATAGACATAACACTATCTACCGAGTTGGTGAATAAGATGAGGAACCTCCTCATAAAGGAGTTTTCGTGATATGGACAGGCAGGGGGTGGTAAGGGAGCTTACGAAGAGGGGCGTCCTTGTGACACCTGAGATGCTTGAAGGCGGTGGGCTGGAAGCGCTGCACAAGCATGCTCCCATCCAGACACATGCGCCCAAGAAGGCCCTGCCCAAGCTCTCGGTTAAGATAAGGAGGGCAGAGCGGCTGCCGCAGATGTCTGTGGAGGATTTTGGTTCATATTATAATGCCCGGTATGCGGGACTAAGGGACATGATACTGAAAAGGATGCCTGCGCTCTCGATAAACAAAGCCAGGGAAGGTTTTTCAGACGTGTCTGTTGTGGGGATGGTTAAAGAGAAGGGTCCGGGGGGATTTGTGCTCGAGGACACGACCGGGGAGATTTTCGTGGTGAGCGGTGATGATGTGGCAGGGGACGATGTTGTTGGTGTCCGCGGGGTAATAAAGGAGGGGAGAATGTTCCAGAAGGAGCTCATGTGGCCGGACGTGCCCGCCAACAATGTCAGGAAGGCCGTGCCTGGTGTGCTGCTGCTCTCAACGTTCATGGACGATATCATCAGGGGAGTGGCTGGTGATTTCACCCTGATGTTCATTCCAGAGGAACCAAACATAGAGATTGCTGATGATGAGAAGAGAAAGCTTATAACCAGGCTGCCTAACCCCTGTGCCGCCTCCATAAACACAGAAGGCAGTACATTCAGCCTGCTCATATACACCCCCACCAGAGAGGTATCTTTGGATGATGTTGTGGGGTTTCTGAAGAGGAGGCACCTCTCCCCAGACAAAAGAGAGATATCCACAAAGACAGACCCATATCTCATAGAGCCGGTCCCTGATCTGTTCTGGGTGATATCAGGAGAGCGGCGCGTTGAAAGGTACAGGGGCGTCACCATAATAATGACCAGAAAACATGACGCTGTGAAATACGACACAGGGACAGGTGAAGTCAGCTTTGCCTATAACAACCCCCCACCACAGACGCCTCACGCATCTTCATGAATGTTTCTTTATGTGCGCGCCAAATATATACCCATGTTCCTTGATGTTCTCATATTCATGCTGCTTGGGATTCTGGTCGGAACCCTTACGGGCCTGATGCCTGGGATACATCCAAACACTGTCTTTGTGTGCATGATATCCATGATTGCGCTTATGGGCAGCGCGCCAACAATACTGCTGCTCGTGTTCATTATGGCGCTCGCGGTATCCAATACGTTTGTGGATTTTCTCCCCTCTATAATATTCGGGGCGCCTGACCCGTCGACTGCGCTGTCGGTCCTCCCCGGGCACAAGCTCCTCTTGGAGGGCAGGGGGCATGAAGCAATCATGCTCACGGTCATGGGAGGCCTGGGTGTTGCCGTGCTCACGTTTCTCACCATGCCCCTGCTGATACACATCATACCGCAGGTGTACCCTGTCATAAGGCCTGTCCTTCACATACTGCTCATTTTCGTGGTCGTGTGGATGATAGCTACGGAAAAGGATTGGCGGGGGAGGGTTTCTGCCATGGTGGTGTTCCTCTTGTCCGGCATGTTTGGTGTGGTGTCCCTGAACGCCTTTGCATCTGGAACCATGCTCTTTCCCAGCCTGACGGGCCTCTTTGCGCTGAGCACTCTGCTCGTGAGCTTCTATACAAGAAGCGTCATACCCCACCAGGACAGGACCACGGAGATACCAGGCGACCACAGGAAGGGGATACTGATAGGGTGGGTTGCCGGGTGGTTTGCAGGCATGCTGCCTGGCGTTGGCGCCGCCCAGGCCGGGGTTCTGGCAGCCCAGTCCCTGAGGGCCAGCACAAGGGAATTCATCACAGCGCTGGGCGGCATCAACACATCGAACATAATGTTCACGTTCATAATGTTCTATGTGATAGGCAGAACCCGCTCTGGTGCGGTGTGGGCGATATCCCAGTTGGTTGATTCCATTACCCTCTGGGACATGGCGTTGATGATGTTAGTCGGGATAACAACATGCTTTGTCTCAGCAATCGTGACAATTGGTATAGCAAGGGTGCTTCTCAACCAGATAAGGAGGATAAACTACAGCACCATGAGCCTGGCGGTGATGGTGCTGCTTGTGTTTATGGTGCTCGTGCTCTCAGGTCCCTGGGGAATGCTGGCAGTGCTTACGGGGACGTTCATGGGCCTGCTCTCCATACTCTTCAGGGTCAAGCGCTCACACCTCATGGGGTATCTCATCCTTCCTACGATACTTTATTTCTCAGGACTCTCACCCATGCTCATGGCGAGTGTGGGCATATGATATGCCTCTTTGCTGCCCCTGACCAAATATGTGGGTTCATGTGTTCGGCAATGAGAGTTTAACCAAAAATCGTCTCACTGCGCATAAAACGATGAGACGTCTCTGCGACAATGTCATTGGAGACGCAGACCCAGTGGGTTCATGTGTTCGGTGATGAGAATTTAACAGAAAACAATTGTCCATAACCACGCTTCAGATATGGGGTTTCTGGTCGGGCATAACAATGAGGTGAACCGTCCTGGTGGGTGTTATTGTAGGTGAAGGAACATGAACTTCCACAGGAAACCTGGGGGTATTTTATGTCCGCATGCTATCGAAATGAATGCCAGATGAAGGTAATATGAACCCCACCACTTCCACTGGAGAAACCGCACCCCATCACTTCCACTGGAGGATTCTACACCGATTCACAAAAACACCAGACCTTAACACCCATAGCGGTGAAGTGACAGTTAATATGCATAAATGGTATTAATATCATGTGAACAAATACGCAGCATGGTTCCAGAACCAGGGAGCAGCCGCCCAGAACAAGCACAGCGTGAAATCATAAAGCGCCGCGAAGAGATTGATGCTATAGAGCTGGATGCAATGAGCCACCTTAAAAGGAGGATTGAGCTTGCTGGGGAGATACAGCGCATCAAGAGGATGTGTGGCATGCATGCAAACCACCCTGCAGCACATCCCTGAGAAAACGATTCATAGAAGACATATACGCCGTGATATTCAGGGAAGCCGGGGGTGCCTGGCCAGTGTGATTCGTCAGGTCTTTACCTGCTCAGCAGTCCCGCCGCTGTGAGAAAACAACATCCTTCCCCCGCACGCGCACGCCCCAACCAGAGGAGGTCTGGTATAGAACTTGCCGCATTTCTCGCAGGCAAAACCACCCATATCCCTGATTGGAATCTCTTTCAGCGGCTTCTTTTGTTGTTGCTGGGTATTGATTATGTGCATGAGGTCAGACTGTCTGCCCCCGCCCATGAGCATAGAGCGCGATATACCAAGCACGCCGAATATCCTCTCCATTGGTGGAAGGAGCTGGTTCTCGATATAATATTTGGAGTCCACAGGGATGCCGTTCTCTTCAATATAAGAGGGGTCCTCTGCGCGCTTGGACAGCAGCCCCATTCCCTTCACGATGACATATCCTATCCTGTCACCCACGCCAGGCACCTCGCCGCTGTTCCTGGCCTGGAGCTTCTTCACGAGCTCTATGTGGGGTTGCATGCCCTCATATTTTTCCGGTGGTTTGGTCATGGTTTTTGTGACAATGAGCTTCTGCATGCCTATCTCATTCTTCACAAGCTTCTGGACTATCCCTGTGAAGTACGTTAATGCTTCCATGGGATCGTCCTTTTTCAGGACTATGTTTATTACGTTTGTGAGGGTATCACTCACAAGCTCGCACCAGTCTCTTCTGACAGTCTCTATCCCCTTCATCTCTATGCCCTCTTTCCATTCATCACCCCTGGGCTCGAATTTCCAGGCAACATAGCGCTTCTTGGTGAGGGGAAGGAACCGCTTGAACGCCTTTTCAAATTCCAGTTCCATGATACCAGGCAGGCGCTCTGTTATGCCCCCAGACACTCTTTTCGCTATTTTTCGGGTCTTCTCCAGGTCGTCTGTGTCAATCTTGACCATTACAGAGTCGGTGTCCCCGTACACAACACGATAACCATATTCTTTTTCAACCATGTCCTTGGTCGTGTGGATGATGTCCCTTCCGCACGCCGTGATGGTGTTGGCCACGCTGAGGTCGTATATCCTGGCCCGTGAATATCCCATATGCCCATAGAACGCATTGGCCATTATCTTGAGAGCCCACTGCTCTGCATCATATGCCCTTCTCTTGTGCGGGTCCTTTGCCCGGGTCTTCTTTTTCTTGGCTTCTGCCCGGCCTTCCAGCAACCTCTTGAGTATTGTTGGTATGATTCCCACCCGAACATCCTCGGGAACGAATCTCGTACCGGTAATGGTTTCTATGGGATTATCGACAAGCTTGTCCTTGATGAGCGTGGTTGGGCATATATTGAACGATCTTATGATTGATGGATACATGCTCTTGAAGTCCAGCACGACCACGTTTGAGTGCAGCCCCTTTTCGGGCTCGAGCACATACCCCCCCTTGAGCTCACTCTTCTTGTTTTCATCCCTTCTGGCTATCTCCCTGGCAGTGGGCCTGCATGGGAGCACATATCCTCCCTTGTTGAACTCCCTCAGGAGGAAGTTCTCTATCCTTATCGTCTCCCCACTGTTCAGCGTGTCCTGGAGCAGCGTTCCAGAGATTTTTGAAAGCGCCACGTACTTGTCTATGAGGTTGAGCTCCTGCACAAGGGACATGGCCAGGACAGAGTCCTTTTCTGAATACTTCACAAGCTTCGCGTATTCCTCTCTGCTGCCCTTCCAGAACTTCTCTATCTGGTGCATCTTTACGGGCTCCTTATGTTCTCCCAGAAGCTTGCCTGATACAAAATCCAGGCTGTATCTCATAAGGGAGTAGTCCTTCTTTATGATTTCAAAACTGTCCACAATGACCCGGCCTATTATCGAGACCCTGTATCTGGACATGAGCTTTCTTGCGTGGACCTGTTTCTGGTTGCATCGGCCCATGAGCGGCCTTATCCTGTGCGCTCTCATCCTGTCCAGTATGTAGGGGATATCGAAGTTGTTTATGTTGTAGCCTGTGAGCATGTCAGGATCATACTGGTCGATTGTGCCCATGAAGCCCTCAAGCATCTCCTTTTCTGATGAAAACGTCGTTACCCCTGTCCCTGGCCTTGTGCTCATCACCATTTTGGACACGCCCTTGAAAGGTTCGCTGAACACAAGAGATATGAGGACAATGGGGTCGTTGGCGGCCTCCGGGAGCGTCCCGGGCCTTACGGGAACGCATTCTATGTCAAACGCGAGCATCTTGATGGGAGCATCCTTGGGGTTTTCCAGGGGTTCCAGCGAATCAAGCCTTACACACCTCTCAACATTTACGCTGTTTGTGGAAACCCCGTTCCCCTCTTTGAACCTGATCCACCCAAGGCCCTTGATGCCCAGGTCGTTCATGAACCTGTATTTGAAAAGGATGTCGGCCTCGTATGTGGGAATCCCCGCGGCCACCAGCTTCTCCCTGAGCTCGGGGGTTTTTGATGGGTTGGATATGGTTATCTTGTATATCTCCTTGGGGTCCTGGTAACTCATGACCATCTTTCTGGAGACCTTTTCTATCCTCTGCACCTGGGGCTCGTCCTTCAGGAGTTCCCGGGCTTTCTCTCCATCTGCATAGAAGTACGGCTTGTAATCCTCATAGAATGCGCATACAGACTCGCCTGATTCACTCTTCCCGAATATCCTGACCACAGGCTTCTCATTCACCAAAATATAGTCAACATCAAGAACCTGTATATCCATGCAATGCACCATTCTTTGGGGCCGCGCATCACCCATGCAAGCGACACGCAACGTTAATATCTTGCCAGGAAAACAATAAAAACACACCACAGCCTGGGTTGTATATGATGGAGGGATGGTTTCCTGTGTGCGGGTTTCGGTGGACCCGAGGAAATATAACAGTGTTATATATTGCGATGTCCATATCACAGGACGGCCAGTACCAGGATCCTAACAGATATAACACCGTTATATATTACACTGCCCTCATACTAAGGCAGCAATTACCCAAACCTCAACAGATATAACAGCGTTATATTCACAGACGCCCCACATCAACACAGCAGGCAATGCAGAGAAACACCAACAAATATAACACTGTTATATCTCACCCAACCACCACAGAATTAAAACCACGAAAACAAAACATTCACATGAAAACGTATCAAAAGGGCTTCCGAGCAGAGCGAGAATTGCTGCGCTTCCTTAGCTCCCGCGGCTACTCCTGCGTGCGCAGCGCCTCCTCGGGCGGGTTCCTTACGCCCGTAGACATGGTTGCCATAAAATCAGGCAAGCTCCTCTGCTTTGAAATAAAATCCTGGGCCAAGAAGCCCCGGCTCGACAAGTCCCAACTCTCCCGCTTCTCTGCATGGTGCCGCAATGCCCAGGGCCACGGCTTTGTTGCGTGGTACAACCAGAACCAGTGGAGATTCCTCCCCATAGGCGATGCCGAGGCCAACCGCTACGATGACGAGAACTGGATAGACTACGAGTCCTTCCTGAGTGTGTTTCTCTGACACGCTACAGCCGCTTCATACCAATCAAATCCTTGCATTCAGTCCCCTCACGACCTGCTTCTCCCCCACGCCTGGGTTCTTGACCTTCACCAGTTTGATCTTCAGGCCTATGTCTTCCAGCTCCTCTGGTATGACCATGTCCACAAAGGGAAACATCCATACATCAAGCGTCCTGGAAACCGTCCACTTATGCAGCCCTGTCTCCCTGGCTATCTCACTGACCGTGAGGTGGCCCCTGTCGTCCTGGTGGGCCTTTTGAAGCACCCTGTATATCTTTGTGACATTCCCGATTGTGTTCTTATAGAACCTTGGCTTTGCCATGATAATAATTTGACGAGGGCAAATTTATAAGCAATTGAATAAAAACTTGCATGCAGCATAGTCTGCTGATGCTGTGGCTGGACCGCATAACAACATAAAGCAGGCCAGCCTAGACTTTTGCGTTTTTTATTTCCGAATTAGCAGAAACGATAGGTACAAAACCATCAAAAGCTGTTCAGGCTGTTGAGGAACTGAAGAAAGAAGGTTTGGTTAGTGATAGTGATTAAATGGTTCACATCAGAGAGGATAATCTTATTGGGTCTACTAGTCCCGAACCCCGAATATGCCTTTGGGAGACCTACGCTTCCGCTATCGGACATGGTGTTCGCCTCTACACTAAAGGTCTATACCACTTTCTCGCTACGGAGGTTCACATGATAAAGACCAAGTTCGGTGATTCGGTAAGGAGCAAGGAGAAAACAGCACAGATTAATGAAGTATTGCTGAAGGTATTATGCCACAACATAGTGGTTTTGGTGCATGAGATGTTTGAGATGGGGATAAATCATCAGTTCTAATATATTTAACTACCGCGCAAATGAATATTTTTATAAGAATAGTCGTTATTTACCTATAGAAATAACCGCGCAAAATGAAGTTTTAAATAATAGTGAAACTATGTTATATCATGACTTGGGCAAAACCAAAAGGATACTCTAAAAATACGATTAATCGCGCTGGAGATATTTTAATCAGCGATAGAAGTTCAAAAAAAGAAAAGAATGAAGCAATAGAGGTTTTAGGTAATTGGAGGGCAATTCATAGTTATCCAACACATGTCTTTAAAATAAGACTAAAAGATAAGGCAAGGATTATTGATAAAAACTCATTAACTGCACAGCGTCTTAAGCGTGCTACATCGATTATTAACAAACTAAAAAGAAGATATAATGGATGTACACCAACAATGAATCTTTCCCAAATGCAAGATATTAGTGGATGCAGAGCTGTTTTATCGAACGTATCATTAGTAAGAAAACTGTATATAGATTATTATTTGAAGGGGGACTTAAAACATAAAAAAGTTGGAGAAAAGGACTATATTGCTACTCCCAAAAAAGATGGATATAGAAGCATTCATCTAATCTATAGATATTTCAGCGATAAGGGGAAGACAGAATATAATGGGCTGCTTGTGGAAATCCAATTAAGGTCAAAATTACAACACCTTTGGGCAACCGCTATTGAAACAGTAGATTTCTTTACTCGGCAAGCCATTAAATCCAATGAAGGCCAGGAAGAGTGGACGAATTTCTTCAAGTTAGTAAGTTCTGCTTTTGCTAAGATTGAAGGTTGCCCATGCGTTCCGAATACTCCAAGTGACGAAAAAGAACTTTACTCCCAAATTAAGAGAAAAGAAGCAGAATTAAATGTTATAAAAAAAATGAGTAGCTGGACAAAAAGTGTTAAAGTTTTCCGAGAGGTAATTAAAACTAAACCAAATTTACAATACTTCTTATTAGATTTAGATATTGTAGGAGAGAAATTAAGTATTACAGCATATACAAAAAAACAAGAACAAAGAGCAATTTTAGATTATGCCAAGGCTGAAGAAAGGAATCGGGGAAAAAAAGAGAATGATGTTGTTCTTGTTGGAGCTGATACCACCAATGAATTGAAAAAAGCATATCCTAATTATTTTGTGGACAGCAGAGATTTCTTGTTTAATTTGAAAAAAATCGTAAATAAATATTGATAATTTGCCCCTAAACTATGGTTGCTAATAAAGTAGGTTCAAATCACGCCTTTATTAACAAAGCCATCTTTCTGTTGCAAAAGTAACCCTTATTTTGGACTTATGCAACAAAGCCATAGCCAGCGAAAGCTTTATATACGCTCTTGTTATATATACTTATATAACAGGTGATTATATGCAACTTATGAAAAAGGAAATCCTGCATTACCCCCAGCTCGATACTGTGCTCATGGTAGAGGAGTTCATAAGAGGAAACAGTGGAGAATTCAGGAAGAGGCAGTTATGGGAAAATCTTCCCAGGAAGATGATGTACCAGACTTTTTGTGTCATATTCGATTACCTCTTCAGTTCAGGCAAGATAGTTGCAGACAAGGAAGGATATATTGTATGGATATGGAACCCTGCGATTGTTAAGAAGTACATGAGCAAGAAGTACCTTTGGTTGAGAAAATGACAAGGGATATTTACGGAAATCCATGGCGCACAATAAACCCCTGTAGGGGAGTACCTATCTACCCGCCTTCTTCCTGACGGCCTTCTCAATCCTGTCCATGGCTTTCTCAATCTTCTCATACGCTGTAGCATATGACAGCCGGATGAACCCCTCACCCATCCTGCCGAACTCTGTACCAGGAATCGTTGCCACCTTCGCTTCCCTGAGCAGCCATTCAGATACATCGAGACTCTTCATCCCCATACTCGTCACGTTCGGGAACGCATAGAACGCGCCCTCGGGCTCCATGCATGACCATCCCGGAACCTCGCACACCCTTTTTACAATCATCCTTCTCCTCCTGTCATATTCCTTCCTCATCCTTTCCACCGCGCCCTGCGGGCCCCTCAGGGCCTCTATGCCCGCGACCTGAGAAACAGTGGGAGCGCACAGCGAGGAAAACACATGCAACTTGGTCATGGCCCCTATTACGTTCTCTGGCCCGCATGCATAACCCAGCCTGAATCCTGGCATGGCATACGTCTTTGAGAAACTGTGCAGCGTCATGACGTGCTTTTCCATCCCATTCAGCGAGCCTATGGATATGTGCTTTGCATCCTTGTACACGAACTTCTCATACGCCTCATCAGACAGCACGAGCAACCCATGCTCCACCGCGAAACCTGCAATCTCCTCCAGGACCTTCCTGCTGAACACCGTTCCTGTGGGATTTGACGGCGTGTTCATTATAAGCACCCTGGTCTTCTCCGGAACAATGAGTTTCTCCATCATGTCCACATCGGGCTGGAATCCCTTCTCCTCCTCCAGCGGAATCGATATGGGCATGCCGTTCAGGACCTCCACCGTGGGCGTATAGGACAGGAACCCCGGGTCAGGCACCATCACACCCTCTCCCGGGTCTATGGTAGCAATGAGCGCAAGCATTATGGCCTCCGTGGAGCCGCAGGTAACTATGATGTTCTCCTCTCCGGCCTCTATCCCATTTTCCTTCTTCAGCTTCCTTATCACAGCCTGCTTGAAATCCCATCTCCCGGCTACAGGGGAATAGCGCGTCATCTTCTTTGCCAGCGCCTCCCTGGCCGCCCTCAGAACATTCTGCGGCGACACAAAGTCTGGCTCCCCTGGTCCAAGGCTGATGATGCCCCGGCCCTCTGCCGCAATCTTCAGCATCCTTCCTATCGTAGAGACAGGGAGCCCCTTCTCCCGGTCAGAGATTATGCCCCTTAGCATGCTTTATATTGAGGCCAGCCAAATAAATACCATGAAGAAAATGGACTATTTCTTCCGGCCCAAATCGGTTGCCATAGTGGGGGCAAGCCGCCGCCACAAAAAAATAGGCCACGTCATACTCAGGAACTTCATCGAGGGGGGCTTCTCCGGCAATGTATATCCCATAAACCCCAACACAGACGAGATGTTCGGCCTTCCGTGCTATCCCTCTGTGCTCAGGGTTCCCGGATGAATAGACCTTGCCGTAATCTCAGTCCCCGCCCCCCTGGTACCCAGGACACTCGACGAGTGCGGCCGCAAGCGCGTTCCGGCCGTGATAATAATCTCAGGCGGCTTCGCTGAGACAGGCAACCGCGAGCTTGAAGAGGACTGCCTCAAGATAATCAGGAAATACCGCATGCGGGCTATCGGCCCCAACTGCATCGGATGCGTCGATCCCCGTTCCGGCATGGACACGTTCTTCCTTCCCAGATACAAGCTCGGGCGCCCCAAACACGGCAGCACAGCATTTATCTCCCAGTCCGGCGCCCTCGGTTCTGTTGTTCTGGACTGGATGGCCATGAAGGGCTACACGATATCCAAGTTCATATCCTACGGCAACGCCATCGACGTGGACGAGGCCGACCTCATTGAATACCTGGCCAATGACCCGGAGACCAAAGTGATATGCTGCTACTTCGAGGGCCTCAAACATGGCAGAAGGTTCTATG
>DAOVFN010000116.1 GCA_030672885.1 Candidatus Aenigmatarchaeota archaeon
CTGCCGCCGGAATTCTTCGGCTACATGGGCGCTGTTGCAGGGGATGAAAGCAGGCAGCTCCAGATAATCAGGGACCATGCATGGGAACCCCTCAAGGATCTCATGGAGATGCCTGATGAGGAGTTCACTATGCTTTCCACCAATGTCCTGAAGAAGGGTAAGAGACCCGAACAGTGGAAGAAGGCAGAATTCAGGTGACATCGAGTTCATGTCTCCTATAGGTGACCCATTCTTAGGCATGCGAACCCATTACCGAAGGAAGCCGAGATATCAGGCTAACGTGTAATCTTAAAGGTAGAACTTGCTTTTCGCGAGCGTTTTCACTTAACGGTACTCATCCGGTCTGAATCTGCTGCACTATACTCTGTATACCTGGTCGCCCTCTCTGACCCTTTTCTTTACCTTGATCCCTATGGCATCGCCTGCCTTGGCCTCGCTGACCGGGTTGTTGTGTATCTGCATAGAATCCACATTCTGCTCAATATTGGTCGTTGCTCCTTCTATGGATATGGTGTCTCCTGTCTTGATGACATCAGAGAGCTCTATAACAGCGACGCTTATGTTGGTAAAGAAATGGGTTATCTTTCCTACAAGCTTCTTTTCCTTTGCTGCATCTTTTGGCATGCAAAGCACCCCCTGGTGAAAAAGGTGAATTTAAGCTATATAAATTCCTTGCCCAATCCATATTCATGGGAGTAAGCCTTACTGAAATCATAAGCGCCAGGGAAACAGAATTCGAGCAGCTTCGCGGAAGGCGCATCGCCATCGACGCATACAACACACTCTACCAGTTCCTCTCCGGAATCCGCGACCGCATGACAGGCGAGCCCCTGAAGGACTCCAAGGGCAGGGTTACCTCGCATCTCTCAGGACTATTCTATAGGACCACCAGGATGCTTGAATCAGGAATCGAGCCTATATATGTCTTTGACGGCGAGCCCCCAAAACTCAAGGACAGGACCATAGCGGCCAGGAAAGAGATTAGAAGGGCAGCCAGAGTGAAGTGGAAACAGGCCCTTGAGGAGGGTGACACCGAGGCCATCAGGCGTTATTCCCAACAGGCCACCAGGCTTACTGATGACATGGTAGAGTCCTCCAAGGAACTCCTTGGCCTCATGGGGGTCTCATGGCTCCAGGCACCATCCGAGGGCGAGGCCCAGGCAGCCCACCTCCTCAAGCAGGGCATGGTGTGGGCCGTGGGAAGCCAGGACTGGGATTCCCTGCTTCTTGGCGCCGAACGGCTGGTGAGGAACCTCACCATATCGGGGAGGAGAAAGCTTCCCAGAAGGGAGAGCTACATAACAGTGAAGCCCGAGATAATAGAGCTGAGTGCCCTGCTCTCGCATCTTGGCATAACCCAGGAACAGCTCATAGTCCTGGGCATCCTCGTGGGAACGGATTACAATCCGGGCGGGGTGAAGGGCATCGGTCCTAAGAAGGCCCTCCAGCTGGTGAGAGAGCGCAAGACCCTTGGCGCTGTCATGAAGCAGGTGGCCTGGGAATTCGACACCCCTGCAGATTGCATACTTGACCTTTTCATGAACCCGCCAGTGAGTGACATGAGCATAGATGCCCGGACCCTTGACATGGCCGGTCTCAGAAAGTTCCTTCTTGAATATGACTTTTCTCCAGAGCGCATTGACAACACCATGAAGAAGCTGGGTGATGCGTGTGAGAAGGGGAAGCAGTCCAGCCTGGGCAGTTTCCTTGGCAGATAGCTATTCTTGCCGCATTCGGTACCTGATACCCCCAGAAAAAACCTACCCAGTCCTTATCTCAAATTCCTTGTACTTGTGCACGGGCTTCTCCCAGCTTATCTCTATGTCATCCACCCTGGCTCCCGGGGGACCCTGTCTGCACGCTTCAATCAGGCTCTCGACATCATCCTTCTCGCCCTCCATGACGGCCTCTACCCTGCCGTCAGTGAGGTTCCTTATCCATCCGGTCACATGTCTCATACCGGCCTGGCTCCTTGCGTGTGACCTGAAGAAGACACCCTGAATTATCCCTGTTATGAAAATATGAGCCCTTATCTTCATAAGCCTCAGCTCCCAGGCATTGGTTTCCTGTTGTTAAACCAAAACCCGAACAGTCGCTACTTCCCTTCAACCTTTGGCTTTACCCTGGGTATGGACATGGGCGGGGGAAGCTGCAAATCGTCTGCAAGATTAGATATCCTGACAAGGCATGTCCTGAACAGGTGGTTGAGTATCTCAATCCTTATGTCCTCAGGCAACTCCTTCTTGGACTCCCACATCTTTAGGATTTCCTGGTTCTTGTCTGTTATATAGAACACCTCCCCCGACATCTTTATGATTCCTATATTGGGGCTGTATTCTGTAACAAAATCGAAGTCCACTGAAAGTGTTTTCTGCTTGAGCATATGGGCATTGCTCTCCCTTACTCCTGTTATCTTTGGGACAGAGTTTACCTTTATCTGGGATGGTGCTCCTCCCTGTTCTCTCTTCGCTTCAAGCGAACGGAATCTCAATCCAAGTACTGGCATGTAATCACCTGTTTACAACATATGTTGCTAATCTATATAAATGTATGCACATACATAACTATAATACGGATGCAGAGGCGTTCCCGTGCCATGCCCGAGGGCCGCTGCCCCATAACTGACCCAGGCGAATTGCCCCATGAAGATACTCATTCCCCTTATAGACGGCTTTGAAGAGATAGAGGCCGTGGCTGTTGTAGATGTCCTGCGGCGGGCAAACCTGAATGTAGTGACAGCCGGCATGCCAGGAACCATGATTACAGGCAACAGCGGAGTCAAGGTCATGGCCGACAGGAAACTCGATGACATAGACCCCGAGGGTTTCCAGGCAATCATACTGCCCGGCGGCCGGGGCGCTGCTGCTATGGGAAAGTCAGGCAAGCTCATGGGAATAATCAAGGACTTCGACAGCAAGGACAAGCTCGTGGCGGCCATATGCTTCTCTCCTGTGCTACTCGCAAAGAGTGGCATTCTTGACAACAGGAGGGCCACGGCGTATCCTGGCAACGAGAGGAAGCTCCCGAAGCCCAGGGGCGAGCGCGTCGTCGTGGACGGAAACATCATCACCTC
>DAOVFN010000117.1 GCA_030672885.1 Candidatus Aenigmatarchaeota archaeon
TGCCATATGCGGGTCACGGTCATCTCGTTCCTGGTGAGAGTGCCTGTCTTGTCAGAGCATATCGCCGTAGTTGAGCCCAGGGTCTCCACTGCGGGGAGCTTTCTTATGAGGGCATTGTGTTTTGATAGCCGCTGCAGGCCAAGGGCCAGCGTGATGGTAACCACTGCGGGGAGCCCCTCTGGTATGGCCGCCACTGCCAGGGCTATGCCTGTTATCACCATGACCACAAGGAGTTCCTGTGTGATGGGAAGGCCGGCAAGGGGCCCTGACCTGAGAATCCCCAGAATAACCACAGCAGCGCATATGGCAAGTATGAGCATGCCCAGCCGCTTTCCAAAGGAGTCCAGTTTCTTCTGGAGAGGGGTGAGCTCCTCACCGGTTTTTTGGACCATGTGAGCTATCCTGCCTATCTGGGTTGACATACCCGTCTCTGTGACAACCCCCCGGCCCCTGCCGTAGGTGACGGTCGTCCCTGCCCATACCATGTTGGTAATTTCCGCGAGGATGGTGCTGTCTGTTGGCGAAGTGGCCTTTTTTACAGATGAGGACTCTCCTGTCAGGGCGGACTCATCAAGCCTGAGCTCGACCACATCAAGGAGGCGCATGTCAGCAGGAACCATGCTGCCCTGTTCTATGAACACAATATCGCCCGGAACCAGTAGCCTGCTGGGGAGTTTTCTCTCCCTCCCGTCCCGGAGGACCACGGCCTCATGGGCGGTCATGCGCTTGAGGGTCGCCATGGTCTTTTCTGCCCGGTACTCCTGGACGAAACCAAATATCGCATTAAGTATTACTATTATTATTATGGCCAGGGCGTCCATTGCCTTTCCTATAAGGGCTGAGAATATGGTGGCTGCCACAAGTATTGCTATGAGGAAGCTCCTGAACTGGTCGAGGAATATTGTCAGGGGACCGGGCCCTCTCTCTTCATAGAGCTCGTTTGGGCCGTAGCGCCTCAGGCGTGCGGCCGCCTCAGTGGAGGAGAGCCCCCGGTTTGGGGTGTTAAGTTGCTTCAGAACCCTGGCCGCGGGTCTTGTGCGCCATTCAGGAAGAGACATGTATTTAATATTATTTGGCATGGCTTAATAATTCCCTCAGTGGGGTATCTGGAAACCAGGGTCGTAGCCGCCGTATTCTGCCATAATGGGAGCGAGGACGCTCAGCGCCACCAGTGCCAGTACAGCCGTTATAACCACAGGTATGATGAACGCTATCAGTATCGAGAACGCCGCTTTGTTCCCCGGCATGCCATGCAGCTTCTGGAGTCCCACCCACTGGAGATAGAGCGACCATAGCCAGAATATTATGGGTATGAATGGTATCCATCCAAAGAGGTAGGTTGGCGTGCCCCCATAGAAAACCGTCTTGAGTGTCTGGTTGAGCCCCCTTTTGGCCCCGAATATATAGGCCCAAAGGTGCAGCCAGAGCCCGGCTATCACGCTGAGCATTATTCCGGTAATGTACATTGATGCAAACCCGATAGCTGCCAGTGGCAGTGATGATGTTATCGCCGTTATGACAGCGGAGAGCACGGACGCAACAAGGAAGAGGACGAGCATGTATTTGAATGCCTCGACAATGTCGGTTTTATTCTCTTTTTTGTAGGTGTTGGCCGGATGTTGCAAAAACCCAAGCGCTTTCTGGAATGTTTTGTTTAGCATTGGTTATTATTTGGTTATGGTATTTAAATAGCGGACCTAATCACCGTCTTTCAGACCCAGTATGGCCTCAGCTATGCCGCCAAACTTCTTGAGGGCGTTGCGGGCATCCTCTCGGGAAACGCCGGCCTTTTCGGATACCA
This sequence comes from Candidatus Aenigmatarchaeota archaeon, assembly GCA_030672885.1. Classification (GTDB taxonomy): domain Archaea; phylum Aenigmatarchaeota; class Aenigmatarchaeia; order QMZP01; family QMZP01; genus DAOVFN01. Next base: position 1,802 of record DAOVFN010000117.1, read on the forward strand.
TTCCCACATCATCGTCAGAGAAGGTGTGTTTGTCATGCTCCTCTATGTCGCCTGAAATCTGGAAGCTTTCCTGTCCCATCATGTTGACCTTGGCCACAGAGGGGTTGCGTATCACTATTTCCTTATCAGAGGTCTTTATTATGACCTCTTCCGCGTCTATCTGGATGCTCTGGATGCCCATCTGTCTGGCCATTTTTTCGAGCTGGCGGGGGTTTATCTTCATGTGGTTCTCCGTTACGTGTTTATCTGGTTTGTGGTGTGTGATTGTCACTGTATGCGGTGTTTCTTTGTTTTATTGGTCGTTGAATATATATTTAAGTGGGTGCGCAGGTATATAACACCGTTATATTCATTCGGGGCGCGGGTCAACAAGCATTTAAATATAGATATCACTATTATCGAACATGTATAGTGTAACTGACGAATTTTCACTCGCAAAGAATAAGCTGGCTAAGGACATCGTAGGGGAAATTGTCCTTACGGCCGGTTCAGAGCGGGCAATAAAGAAATGGAGAGACATATTCAGGATATCCCAGAAGGCCCTGGCAAATGAGATTGGGGTAACCCCATCTGTTATATCAGATTATGAATCCGGGAGGAGAAAGTCTCCAGGCATAAAGATTGTAGAGAGGTATGTGAGAGCCCTTCTTAAAATAGATGAGGATGGGGGCAGTAATGTCATAAGGAGCTTCTCCAAGACCAGCCATGACATCCCAGCAATATCAAACGCCATTATTGACATAAGGGAATTTTCGTCTGATGTAAGCGTACAGGATATCTGCCGCCACCTAAGCGCGTCTGTTGTTGTAAAGAGCGACCCAAACAAGCCTGTTTATGGATACACTGTCATTGACTCGCTCAAGGCAATCACAGAGCTCTCATATAATGATCTGATAAAGCTCTATGGGATAACATCACAAAGAGCGCTTATATTCACCAAGGTTTCTACAGGGAAGTCCCCTATGGTTGCCATAAAACTAACAAACATTCACCCCGCGGTCGTTATACTGCACGGCCTTGGTGTTGTGGATGGAATCGCGAAGAGGATAGCTGAGGTGGAGGGCATACCTCTGGCGGTGTCCCGCGTGGCATCGGCAGATGATATAGTCGAGAAGATGAGGGAGCTTGATTGATTGCGCCCGACCAGAAACCCCATATCTGAAGCGTGGTTATGGACAATTGTTTTCTGGTGAGCATTCATAGCTGCGTTGATGAACCCACATATTTGGTCAGGGTCAGCAAAGAGGCAACGTCATATATTAATTCTCTTC
>DAOVFN010000118.1 GCA_030672885.1 Candidatus Aenigmatarchaeota archaeon
TGAGGTGGAATACGCTGACAACACCAGGGGATACATAATCGCCCCTGAAGGCATGCTGGTGGGAGACCCTGTGCACAACGTTGTTGCCCGGGTATCGCAGCTCGCAGAGGGAACCAGGGTGTTTGCAATAGAGACCTATCCCAATTCAGGGCCCAAGCTGTGCAGGACAGCGGGTTCGGCCGCAGTCGTTGTTTCAAAATCCAGCAAGGAATGCATAATAAGGCTTCCTTCCAAGAAAAAGAAGTCCATACACCCCGAATGCAGGGTGACCACAGGGATACCGGCAGGCGAGGGCAGGGACGAGAAGCCCTGGGTGAAGGCAGGCAAGAAATGGCATGCCATGCACAAAAGGGGCAAGCTCTATCCAAGGACATCTGGCGTGGCCATGAACGCATACGACCACCCGTTCGGCTCTGGTTACGGAGGGCTGGGGAAGCACAAAAGCATATCAAGGCACGCTCCGCCAGGGGCCAAGGTGGGTTCAATAGCGTCAAGGAGGACCGGAAAGAAGCGCTAGCGCGCTTATCAGGTCAGCCAGGGTGATACTATGGCAAAGAGTCACAAACCGGTTTCGGGTTCAAGGGCGTACTGGCCCAGGAAGAGAGCCAAGAGGATATATCCCAGGCTGGGGAATCCCTCACCCACAGCGTCTGAGGGACCTGCTGGGTTTGCGGGCTACAAGGCCGGGATGACCAGGGTTTCATATGTTGACAACACCAAGGGCTCCACATCCGAGGGCCAGGAGATTATCAAGGCAGCGACCGTGCTGGAGTGCCCCAGCATAGTGGTGTGTGCCATAAAGACGTACACAAAGACCCCATATGGACTGAGGAACCTTCATACCATCTGGGCAGGAAGCCTGAACAAGGACCTCGACAGGAGACTCAAGATTCCCAAGAAGACTGAGCCTGCAGTGAAGATAAAAATCGTTGATGAGCAGGCAGACAAGCTCTCTGACATAAGGATCATCGTCCACACAACACCCAGGAAGACCGCAACAGGAAAAAAGAAGCCCGAGTTGTTCGAGATGCAGCTTGGTGGCGGCATCACTGCCAAGTGGCAGTACGCCAAGGACAACCTGGGCAAGGAGATAAGGTCCGCTGATGTCCTCAAGGAGGGCGACTGGATAGATGTCAAGTCTGTGACAAGGGGACAGGGCTGGATGGGCCCGGTGAAGAGGTTTGGCGTCAAGATAAGGCCCAGAAAGCACGAGAAGAAGCGAAGGCATGGAGGTGTCATAGGGGCCAGGGGGGTTGCCAGGGTGCTGCCCGGAAAGATTGCCATGGCAGGACAGCATGGCTTCCAGACCAGGACCGAGTACAACAAGAGGGTGCTGAAGATAGGCACCGACGGATTGAGTCCAAAGGGCGGCTGGGTAGGATACGGCATGGCCAAGGGAGACTATGTCATGATAGAGGGTTCCATTCCAGGGCCCAGAAAGAGATTGGTCATGATAAGAAAGGGTCTGAGGTGGCCTGAGCGCAGAAAGGAAGTCCCAGAGGTCAGGCAAGTATTTCTGGAATCACAGCAGGGAAAATAGATAATGATGCCATGTCCCGGGTAGGCCACGCTCTCATAATCCCGGCATGTTCCAAGAAAAGGGTTTCGTATTCCTGGCATGGAAAACATCAAGTGACGGTTTTATACTTCATACACCAATATAAACAGGGAACAACAACTCTTAATAGTGAGGAGAGAGCGGCGTGGCGGGCATTGCAGAAAAGCAGAATAAGAATGTTCTGTATATCATCAGCAGAGTGGGGGGATGGGATGGCATATCCTTCCAGAGCAGGCTCTGGATAAAGCTCATTCTCTCCCTGAAGAAGAGCGTCACCCTGGCCACAGGAAAGCTGGACGAGTCACCAGGGCCTCTGGACGTCTATCCGTTCAGCAAGGTAAAGAAGGTCGTCATAGAGGACATAGGCCTGGAATCCCAGCGCTGGCTCTACATGAACGCGTTCAGGGAAAAATACGACAGGGGCCACTGGCTGAAGAAGTTCGTGAGGAAAAAAGAGTCCATAAAGAAACAGCTTGAGGAATACATAGAGAAGAACGACATAATAATCACCCACAACATCTCGATAAAGCATCTCGTGCCCGCTGCCTGGGCTGCATTGTACGAGTTGGCACTGGAACACAGCGATAAAAAATTCATATCCATAGACGCTGATTCTCCCTACGAGAGGGGATTCGCGATAAGCGACGTTGACCCAGAGGTCCTCTGGATAATAAGCAATCCCAACATCTGGGAAAACAAGACAAAGAGGGAGATAGGGAAATTACTTTCAAGTCTGGGGGGCAGAAGGCCGTATGCCCTTCCTGGACCTGTTCCGCTTCCCAATATGCTCCATGTGTATTTCAACAACTACCAGTCAAGGGTGGTCAGAGACATATACGGCATCAGCCCGGATAACGTAATCGTGATATCTGACATGGGTGAGTTTGGTGGACCACGTTCTGTAAGGAAGATAACGGACAGGAGCCTTTTGCGTCTGCTTGCATCAGGCCAGGTGGTCAATGCATGCAAAAGGATGTCCAAGAGGGATATCTTCATATTATCACCCGTCCGGCCGGTCTACAGGAAGAACCTCAAGTTTGTTGCGTACCTTGCAGAGCAGTTCCGCCGCTACCTCGGCGAGGAAAAGAATATCAACAAAAGGGTGTTTTTTGTAATAACGCATCCATGTACAGATGGCCATTCCTACTGGGACGATCTGCAGGAAAGCGTGAGGTCGATGGGAATAACCCTTATTCACATAGGAGACAAGCTGAAACTCAGAAGAATGGGGAAAAGAAAGCATGGCATCATGTACGAGGAGTTCCTGCGGGCACTGTCCAGAATGCACAGCGTATCAGTCATAGGCAGCTCTATGGGTGCCTGGGAGAACGGCATAGTGGAGTCCACAGAAAGCAGGATACCCGTGTCAGTGAACCCGCTGCTTCCCGCATACCAGGACATGGTTATGATGGGATTCCAGTACATCCCCTGCCCCATAACCAGGATATCCAAGATGATAAACAAGGACATGGGAGACAGTGTCTGGATGAACGACC
>DAOVFN010000120.1 GCA_030672885.1 Candidatus Aenigmatarchaeota archaeon
GATAGACCGAATAGGAGCAAACGTGTACAAATGCAACTGGATTCCTTGGCAGAAAGCTGAGTACGGCTACTACAACGTCACCATGTGGAGCAACTACTCCTACTATTATGAGAACGAAACAGTCAAACCTGAAATTTTCTACCTCACCACATCCCCGATTCTCAGGGCAGCTGACGTATCCCCCAGACAGGATTCCTGGTCCAGGGAGCATAATTTCACTGTCAACATCTCGGACAACATGGGAGACACTGTTAATGTCACGCTCCAGGCCCAGGTCCTCGGCCAGGGCTGGCAGGACGTCTCGACAAAGAACTGCACGAACTGCTCTGACAACGGGGCCCTCAACTACACCCCCCTGACATGGACGGGTATAACGTATCCATGCTCTGGCTACGTCGGGCAGTTCATGAAGTTCAGGTTCAATGCAACAGACACAGAGGGCAACATGAAGCTCACAGACCCCATAAACCCGGGCCAGTACGTTGACGACAGCGACCTCTACCAGATCGAGAAGGCCAACGCCACCCTTATCTACATATCAGGCAACTACTCCCTCGCCACCCTTACCCAGTCAGCGGAGTTCATGCTCCAGGTCATGGACGACGACAACGGGACAACAAGCTTCTCTGCAGGCGAGTATCCCCTTGTCAGGTTCAATGTGACTACAAACCAGGCGGACTATGTCTTCGTGAATGAGTCCCATGCCAACGGAACAGGCTATGCGAACGTCTCCTTCCTTCCCAATGCCCAGTTCCAGAACGGCACCCAGTTCTGGAAGGCCTGCATATCAGAGACAGACTCCTGCTACTTCCCCACCAACACCACCAACTACACGGTCATCCTTGACGTCAACTTCCCACCAATCTACTTCAATGAGACAGTCAGGGACGTGACCTCAGGGGCCTCCGGGGGATGGGGGGAGTACTGGCACTTCAACATCACGGTCCGTGATATCGAGGGCGACGACCTCAACGTTAGCCTCCAGATAGACGTGGGAGAGGGCTTCCAGACAGTCCAGAACAGGTCCTGCGCGAACTGCCTGAGCTGGACCACCCTGAACTTCACCCCGGGCTTTGACTGTTCCTGCATAAACTCCTCAGCCAGGTACATGTTCCGGGTATTTGACAACTACAGCACCCCGAACATGAATGAGACAGAGCCGCACACATTCACGATAGAAAGGGATGACGTAAACTTCACTGTGATACTAGGTGACGAGAGCATAGCCAACAGGTCAGGCACCCAGAACGACACCCTGATAATCCTGGTGAACGACACGGACAGGAACCAGATAGTGGGGGATGGGGTGAACGGCACGATATGGGCAACAACAGCTGGCGGAATAACCTGGGACTCCGGGCACGCCCTACTCACGAACTCCTCTGGCCACTGGACACATGAATTCAATGCAACCTGCGGGTATGCGGTGGGGCAGCAGAGCTGGAGGTTCAAGTCAACAGACTACTGCTACAAGGAGGTGGACAGCTTCTATGACAAGTCCGAGTCCCACTATCTCTATGTCATGGGAGAGCTCAATTTCACCCTCAACCTTCCCAGGGAAGAGAACTGCACCGAGGGCGAGAGCGTGTATTTCTTCGGAAAGCTTCAGGACGACTGCGACCAGCTTCTCACGGGCTTCGAAAACCAGATAACATTTAACCCCTGGAACACACCCTATGAGTATCCTGTCTCAGCCACTGCCGAGGGCGGGGGCTTCTATAGCAGGTACTGGTCAACTTCCGGGGGCAAGCCAGGCGGCTGGTACAACATAACAATCAATGTCACAGAGAAGGAGTCCAGCACCTACTACGACCACGAGAAGAGTTTCTACTATCCCAATATTACTGAGCCCCTGCATGCATTCTACCTCGAGATAAACCCAAGGCTGAGGGAGGCGAATGTGACCCCAAGGCAAGATGGCTGGTCCCATCAGAGGAACTTCACTGTAAATGCCAGCGACGAGGCCGAGGATACCCTGACCGTATATGCCTGGCAGAGGGAGGCCGCCGGGGAATGGGAGCAGATAGGCACTTACAGGATGTGTACTGACTGCGACAACATCACCATGAACTGGAGCGCCGGCTACACATGCTCTGACCTCACAGGAGAGACCGCGACCATGTACTTCAAGTTCAATGCCACTGACGGGAGCCTGAGCTACACCACAAGCGTTGTCAACGGGGACTATGTGGACAATGACTATTTCATTCTCGAGAAGCAGGATGTTGTCCTGGAACACGCCTACGGCGATGAAACAAGCGTAAACAGGACAGGCCCCGGCTCGGCCACACCACTGATACTCAATGTGACAGACACGGACAGGAAGCAGCCAGCCTACAACCCGGCCGTGACAGTGGCGTTCAACATAACCACGAATGGGGCAGGCCCCGATTTCCTCATAGACGGCTCCAACACGACCAATGACACAGGAGAGGTTGCCTACTACTTCAACCCGAACTGCAGCTATCAGGTGGGCAAGCAGCACTGGCACGGCTACACCCAGGACGGCTGCTACAAGACCAACCAATCCGGGACATTCAATGTCACGGTCATAGGCAACATAGTCTTCAGTGCCTCTGCCGAGAACCCCAACTATTACCAAGAGGACAACATAACAGTCTGGATAAACGTGACAGATGACTGCGGCACCTTCATATCAGTCTCCTACCTGAACGTGACCCTGAGATACAACGACACGGTCTCCTACAGCTGCTCCAACATTGTTGAATGGAGCACAGGCAACTATTCATGCAACCGGACAACCACGAAGCAGAACCCCACAGGCTATTATGACATAGTGATCCAGGCCTCGAACCCGCCCCACTACAACAACGCCACCAAGGAGGAGACAGATAACTTCAGGCTCCTCTCCTATGTGAACAACAACCCCATGCTCACGAACGAGAATGTCATCCCAGAGGGCTGGGGGGCCCTGACCAATTTCAGCGTGGATGTGGAGGACCCTGACTTTG
>DAOVFN010000052.1 GCA_030672885.1 Candidatus Aenigmatarchaeota archaeon
CTGATCCAGGCGTCACTGACCTCGAAGTTGTCTGTTATGTTCGCGGATATGCTGACGTTCTCGTAGCCGATCTCGAATACCATGGGCGTGACATTGATGTCCTCTATAAGGGGCGGGATGTCTGTCACGTTCAGCCAGAAATCTGTAATCCACTCGTCCGGGTCTGCGGTGTCGTTCCTGAGCAGGAGCTTCACGTAGTACATGCCTTGGGTCTTGGAGACAGGCACTGTGTAGCTTATGGTGGTGTTCCGGCTTACCTGCTTCCCGAGCTCGAAGTATTCGGGGTCTGAAAGTATCATGTCAGAGCCGTTCTCGGTCTTGTAGACCTTTATGACTATCTCTGAGTTGCCTATGTTCTCTGTGGTTATGTCGCCTATCACAGCGGTGCTGTTGAGCAGCGCCAGTATGGGATTCCCGAAATCAGAGAAGCTTGCGGGTGTCCTTGTCCAGCTCATGTTAACAGGGACACTTATGGTGAGTATCATGTTGTCGTGTTCTGTGTTGCTGGCCGAGGCCCTGACCACGGTCCAGTAGCTGCCCGGGCTCTGGCCGGCAGGAACATCGATATAGATGCTGGAGACGAACTGGTATCCTGCTTCAAGCCTTCCCCACGAAGACGGGATTATGTCCACGACACATTCAGGGCAGTGCGTACTCAGGTTGCCCCCGACCATGGTTATGTCTATGTCCTCCACGGCGTCGTTGCCTGATGAATACACAGTGAAGTTACCCGCATAAAAGAGGATGCTCTCATGGGGGACGGTGCTTGTGAGCGTGTCCTGGACTATCTCCAGTATGGGGTTTGATGATATGAATACCGTGCTCCAGTTAATGGTGGAGTTCTGGGTGAGGTCAGGGTCTGTCCAGTTTGAATATATCACTGTCCTTATCAATATGGGCGGTGTTGCAGCAGGCACGTCAATCGTGAGGGGCCATACATAAGTGTCGTTGACGTACATGGTTCCCATGTATTCATATGTGTCGTTTATCACAAGGGTGTTATTGGGGTCATCCATGCTTGTCATGTAGGCAGAGTAGGTGGTGGGCGGGCCGAGGTTTGTGAAGTTGACGCTCAGGTTGAACTGGGCTCCTTGGGACTGGGTTATGCCTGATATGAGTATGGTCTCATTGAGTTCTATAAGGCCTGTTATCTTGCCCCAGACATCGAATGTGCCTGCATAGAGGCTGGCATTGTTGTATTCAGGCCCGAGGTCCTGGGCCCATATCCGCACGGTGTGGATTCCGTCCAGGGCCGGGACATAGCTCACCATGTAGAGGTCGCCCCCAAGGCTCTCATTGGTCATGGTCACGTTCTCATGGGTCTGGTTGGGAAGCCCTATCTGGGCCCATACGTGGTTGATGCCCACGTCATCTGTCACATTGGCCGTGATGTTGGTGTGGTTGAGGTTGGCCTCGATGCTGGTGTTGGGGACAATGGATGCATTGGTTATGACAGGCAGGTTGACATCCATTACGGTGATGATGCCCTGGGCCTCTGAGATACCGGCCTGTATGAGCCTGCTGGAATTGTCAGTGATGTTGCACTTGAAGTTCAGGTTCCCCTTCTGGCCCGGGTTAAATGTGTGGTTTACGTAGCCGGTGGAGTTTGTGTTGAGGTTGTCTATGAATACCCAGGGCAGACCCGAGGATTCCCAGTAGTAATAGAGCTCTACTTCGTAGTCCTCTACTGGCCCGCCACCAGCTGCCTCGGCATACCTTACCTGGCAGAACACACCAAAGGGAACCGGATACGGGAGCTGGGTGTAGTTTGCAGGGGCCATATAGAAGACATTGGCAACAGCCTCGATTGTAATGAGCACGGAATCGTTGCCAGTGGCATAATATTGCTTGGTGGCATTGGATGTGATTGTTCTGTTGCCTGCTTCCTGGCTGCTCAGGGGATAGTCAGGATATGTCTGCATGTCAGTAAGCATCAAGGTCTCGTTCCACCACTCGACATCGCAGCCAGAGATTATGCTGCCTGTCTCGTCTGTTATGTTGACGTCCAGGGTTACCGAGCCTGTCTTGGGATGCTTGCTCTCGTTTACAGGGGATGTTATGTTCAGTATGAGCACACCTATCACATCCAGATAGGTCTCAACCGTGTCTGAATCACTTATGCCCGCCTTGGTGGCATTGATGTATATCGTGTAGTTCCCTGGTGTGAGGGTGTCTGTCACGTTGTATGTTATGTTGCAGCGACCGTTGCTGTCTGTGGTACAGTTGTCTATGAAGCCAGATGTATTGTAGAAGCTCACGTTTGCTCCTGAGGCATTGCCTATCTGGGCATCATTCACATGGACCCTGATTTCGGTTTCGTGCGGGTCCCAGCTGTCGTTTCTGTAGATGGTCTGGTGGCTCTTGGTTACCTCATCTGTTATGAGCTGCCTCTTTATGGTTATGTTGACTACAGTCTCGCTCACAGTGGTGTTGTAGTAGAGTGTGTCATCATCACTGATGTTGCAGCTTATGTTATACTGTCCAGCATCTTCCCATTTGGTGTACCAGTACCATGTGGCATTTCCGTACTGGTCTGTGGCATCGCTGGCGTTGTGCACACCATTCTTATAGAAGTCCACATTGTAGTTCTCTATGGACTGGCCCGTGTTGATGTCACTGATGTGGCAGGTTATCCAGGTATCCAGGGCCCCTGCATCGAATTCTGTTCCGTTGGGAGGCCACATGGCATCGATGCCTGCCCACCCATATATCAGGATATTGGTCTGGTTGGTCCCCTTGTCATGGTGTGTCTTGGTTGAGTTTATCCTGAGTGTGTCAGGGCCGAGCTCATAGGACTCGCTTATGAACCAGGTCCTTTCATAGTGGCCCAGGCTGCCGTTGTCTGTGGTGTTTATGATGTTCCAGGATTCGTTCTGCCATGTAACAGCAGAGTAGTTCATATAGACCCCGCAGTCATCATTGACCGTTGCATTGAGTGTGTTTGTGGTGTTGCGGTTGAGGACACCACCCTCTTCAGGGAGGGTGTAGTTCACATAGAGCTGGCCAAAGACATGGATGTTTGCCATGCTGCTGTTCAGTGGCTGGTAGCATGAGTCCACGGTCCCTGCCTTCCAGAGCTGGGTCCCGGCAGAGGTGCCGCATCCGGGGTCATGGTTCACGTTGCAGTATCCGCTCCCCGATGTCATGCAGTTGTGGGTGACAGTGAAGTTCTCGTGGTCCTCGGTGACCCAGAACCTCGTGTAAACCCCGTCGGGATAGTTGTTGAAGTCCGTGTCCTTGAGCAGGATGTTCAGGTAGGCGTTCTGGACACCCTCCCGTCTCACAGTGGTATTGCTCGCCGGGGAGCAGAGAATGCCGTTGCATATCGTGATTGTTATGTTGTCCTCCTGGAGATAGAACTCGTGAACTCCTGCTATGTGATGCACATAGAGAGAGAACCTGGCAGCGGCCGTGCCGCCCGAGCCGTTTGTCACTGATATGGAAATCTGGTGGTTTCCTGGTATGGTGAAGTCCATACCTCCCTGGTGGCGTGCGTCATAGCTGGCGTTCTCGCCAGGGGCTGCGCTCAGGTTGCTGGCCACGGGAACCCCGTTCACAGAGAGGTCGAAATATGTGGTCGTGCTGTTCTCGTTCTGGAGGGTGACATTGAAGCGCTCTACGTCATATGATTCCGGTATGTAGTAGCTGGTGGCGTATGTCTGGTGGAACATCGAGTGGTTCAGCCAGGCAGTGTAGGCAGCCTCCCCGGAGGTGCCTGCCCCGTCGCATATGGTGAGGTTGATGTATTGGTCCCCGGGCAGCGCAAAGGAGGCGCCGGCTGCTATGGCATCCACGGTTGCGTTCTGTCCGTTCTGGACACTGACATTATCTGCGACCAGTACGCCGTTGACTGTGAGATTGAAATGTATTACACTACCGTTCTGGTTGTGTATGGTTATGTTAAAGGTCTCGAAGCAGCCCGCCTCGTCAATGGTTTCGGTGTGGTTGAATCCCGTGTCCGCCTGACTGGAGGCGTCGTGGATGACGCTGTCTGTCGGTCCCGTGTCTTTGAGCCTGGCAGAGCCCTCGCCGATTGTCTTGTTTGTGTCATCAGTGAAGCCGAACTCATCAGTGGAGCGGAACCTGAACTGGTTCCATCCCATGTCCGCGCACGTGAAGTGCTCATTGAAATGGACATAGGTACCAGAGAGCCAGTCAAGCCATCGCTGGTTGACCAGGGTCCAGTTGTCCCAGTCCTGGGAGGTGATGTTCCATAGCCTCTTCCAGAGGGTTATGTTATTGAAATTGGTGTCAGCGTCCGTGATCCTTACCCAGATGTCGTATGTCTCGCCCCAGCCGCCCAGCTGCTTGTCAATGCCGGAGTCCAGGATGTCTGGCGCAAAGCATATGAAGAACGCGTTCTCTTTAAGGGTCTGGTTTGGCCCGTAGTAGTCCTTGTCCGCCTTCATGGTCAGGTTATAGTATCCGGGTTGCTTCTCGGTGTCTGTCCAGGTGTAGTTGTACCATCCCTGGCTCTGGTTCGCAGGTTCCTGTGTCCTTTCCCATGAGTTCTGGCCCCTGCTGAATACCCACTGCACAGTGGAGTTCTCGATAGGGCCGCAGTCATCGTTTATGTAGCTGACCACCCAGAGCGGGGTGCCCCACATGATGCCCTGGCCATAGGGCTCATGTATGTCGAGTATCAGGCTGGAATTCAGGTAGACCGTGTATTCTGTGGAGTTGATGGGTTTGTAGCACACGTCATCATGGATGCCCCCGACGCCAGCCTTCCAGCTATGCGGACCTATATCGTAGTCGCACTCAGAGAGCGGGGCCTCTGGGGTGAATTCATACACGAAATGCGCTGACAAGTTGCTAATCTCGTATTTTCCCGGGTCCCATGTATCCAGGGAGTCATTGGTGGTCACCCAGAACGTCGCGTTTATCATCCCAAGCGCGCCGGAGCCGGCATAGTCATTCGTGTCGTTGTCCCACAGCCTCATCATTAGGGGATAGCTGTCCGAGCCGTTCCTCCATATATAGGCACCATTGCCCTGTTCGAGCAGCATGTGGACATCGTCCCTCTCAATCGTGAAGTTGATCTGTCCTGTCTCGTTGTCAAGGCTGGGTGTCCTGTTGTCCATGGCCTCGAATTTGAACTCCCACGTATTGATGTTGTGGCAGTCCGCATCGATCCAGGAGAGATTGACTGTTTCCCCAACAGCGGTGTCAAGGGATGTGATGTTTTTGGGCGGCCCCCAGTCCGTGTCACCGTATTCCCTTGCGTAGAAATTTATGGTGACCATGTCGTAGTCCTCGTCCGTGAGATTGACGCTGAACTGGAAGCGCTCGCCCCAGCCGCCCGGATCGGTCAGGGCAGTCTCATGTTCCAGGACAGGCTTTGTCATTATCTCAAAGCTCGACTCCGCATTGGTGGTGTTGTCGTAGTGATAGGGCATGGTGGAATGCATGGTGTTGTTGTACCATCGCGCCTTCATGCCCGTGGTGTTGCGCTCACATGCATAGTATATGCCCCCGGACTCTGTGTAATAGTAGAGGCATGCATAGATGTCTCCGTCATCCATGTGGGTGAAGTTGAATGTGACATTGACTCCCCTCTTGAGGTCTCCGCAATCGTCCTCTATGTATCCCCTTGCGGTGATGTTGTCTATCTCGCGCTCGAACTCGTTGGTGCCAGGGACAGGCCTGTCTATTGTCCCATAGATGCTGCCCCATATGTCCAGGCTGTAGTTCTGGCTGGTATTGATATCGACATAGCATGTGTCTGTTATGCCTGCCTTCCATTCCTGGGGGCCTACCTCGTACTTGGGTTCAGAGCACTTGGGATTGAAGCGGAGGGTTGCGTGGCC
>DAOVFN010000098.1 GCA_030672885.1 Candidatus Aenigmatarchaeota archaeon
TCTACATAGCAGAATACTACTACAACTGGGGCTGGGGAATCATGCCACTCATCGAAGAGGTAACAGGCACTGATATTGAGGAGCCCATGGAGACCACAGTGGTCCACAAGTTCTCGCTCGATAGCGGAAGGATAACCCATGCAGCCAATGCAGAGGTGCCGGGAAGGATACTCAACCAGTTCTCTATGGACGAGCATGACGGTTATTTCAGGATAGCCACCACACTGGGCCGCGTGACCAGGCAGGGCAGCACCACATCAAACAACATATATATCTACGACAGGGACATGAGCCTCACGGGCAAGCTCGAGGACCTGGCCCCTGGCGAGCAGATATACTCTGCCCGCTTCATGGGAGAGCGCGGCTACCTTGTCACATTCAAGAAGATAGACCCCCTCTTTGTGCTCGACCTCTCTGATCCCGAAAGGCCAGGCATCCTGGGCAAGCTCAAGATACCCGGATACTCGGACTATCTCCACCCATATGACGAGGACCACCTAATAGGCATAGGCAAGGAAAGCATCCCCGCAGAAGAGGAGCAGGGGGACTTCTCCTGGCACCAGGGCGTCAAGATGGCCCTCTTCGATGTCTCTGACGTGGAGAACCCAGTGGAGCTCCACAAGGTCGTGATAGGCGACAGGGGCACGGATTCCTATGCCCTCAGGGACCACAAGGCCTTCCTGTTCGACAGGGAGAGGGAGCTCCTGGTCATACCCATACTCCTTGCCGAGATAAGGGGCGACCCGAGCGAGCTTCCTGACTGGGCCCAGGGGGACTATGTCTACCAGGGGGCTTATGTCTACAACCTGGATCATGATGATGGTTTCGAGCTCCGTGGAAGGGTCACCCACTATGATGATGACGAGGCCTTCAAAAAGAGCGGCTACTACTTCCGCGGCAGCTACAATATAGAGAGAAGCCTCTACATAGACGATGTGCTTTACACCCTCTCCCGGAACAGGCTCAAACTGAACGACCTCTCGGGCCTGGAGGAACTGGTTGTCCTCGACTTCGGCGACCCTGATGAGGACGATTACTGGATAATGGAAAAGGGCTGACAGCATGCGCAAAGCTGTTTTTTAAGCATGGATGCAATTATTTAGGCATGGACAGATCTGACAGGAAATGCATGGTCCTGTTTGCCGTCATTGTAGCGGCAAGCTTTGCAGCGAGCTGGCTCTGGCTCAACACCCCCGGTGAGGAGGCGTATTCAGTCCAGAACGGCCTGCTCTCCTACACGAACCGGCCGCCTGCGCAATACAGCCAGAGCGTCTGGAACGAGACCGAGGACAGGATTATCTATAGGATCTGGTTTCCCAGCCACGGGGATGCGACAGTTTACGGCCTCCTGGCCGTGCCCAAGATGGACGGCCCGCTCCCCGCATTCTTCATACTGCCCGGGGCCACTGTCACCAAGGAGGGCGAGCAGGCCACCCTGGGAGATGCCCTGAACGAGCTCGGTTTCGTGACACTCATTCTCGACCAGAGGGGTCACGGGGAGACCGGAGGAATCGTCCCGGCTTTTGAAATGGACTACCAGCTCTGGCTCCAAGGAGGGGAGGCCACCCAGCACATGTTCGTCTATGACGGCCTCAGGGCATCTGACATACTCCATCAGCTCCCTGGCATAGACAGAAGCAGGATATACGCCGCAGGTGAGTCCATGGGAGGAAACTATGCCATGATTGCGGCAGGGACAGAATCCCATATAAGGGGACTTCTGCTCATAAGCTCCTCGGGCTTCAAGTTCGAGCCGCAGGCAGACCCCAAAGCAGCCGAGTTCCTGAAGTCCATAGTGGGAGATTCATATATAGGCATGCTCTCCTCAAGGCCTCTGCTCATGCTGCACAGCGAAAATGACACCGTGGTCCCCTACAGCCACGCCCTGGAAACCTTCCAGAAGGCAGGGCAGCCCAAGACCATTCTCACAATAAACTCTTCAAGCCATTCCTATAGCCCTGAGATGCGGGAAATCCTGGAGCAGGGCCTCAGTGACTGGTAACGTTTTGCAAGAGCCCGTAGCGCTAAACCTTAAATATCTCACCTTTAATTATTTACCAATATTCATGTGAAGACCGATGAGGGTTGTTGATGGTAATAAAGAGGTTGCGAAACATTGCTTCTTCAATAAAGAGGCTTTTCAAGAAGAAAAAGGACATAAAGATAGGGCTATATGGACCTGTCAATTCAGGCAAGACCACCCTAGCCAACCGGATATGCATGGACTGGCTTGGGGAGGAAATGGGCAATGCTTCTGTGGTGCCTCACGAGACCAGGGAAATCCAGATAAAGGAGAAGGTCAGCATAGAAGATAATGGGAAGAACCTTACCTTCAACCTTGTGGACACCCCAGGGATTGCCACAAAGATAGACTTCGAGAATTTTGTCAAGGTTGGCCTAAAGAAGAAGGAGGCCAAGCAGCGGGCCAAGGAGGCCACCAAGGGCGTGATAGAGTCAATCAAATGGCTCGATGACATGGACATGGTCCTCGTGGTCCTGGACTCCACCAAGGACCCCATAAACCAGGTCAACATAACAATACTGGGGAACCTTGACGCAAGAAACATCCCGCTCGTTCTGGTGGGCAACAAGACCGACCTCAAAATCGCTGACATCTCCAGGATTCGCAACGCCTTCTCCAAATACAAGCTCGTGGGCATCTCTGCAAAGACCGGAGAGAATATTAACGAGCTCTATCAAACAATACTAAGGGAATTGTAATGCTCAGGATAAAATTTGTCCCTTACGAGAGGATAAAGGAGGAGAGGTTCAAGAAGATTCTCAAGGACCTCGCAGAGAACACCATTGTCCTGGTGGACGCCAAGCTCAATGCCAAGGAGGAGGCAGCCCTCATAGCAGAGACCATGAGGAGCGTCTCTGACAAATTCTCGGGAATCGAGTTGAGCTCCATTGAAATAAAGAGCAAGAAGGACAACGGACACTACGGCCGATTCAAGAACGCCCTTATCGAGCGGATAGTCGGCAAGAAGCGGGGCATGACCGTCCTGGGTCCTGCTAAGATTGTCCAGAAGATAAAGAGGAACCCCGAGGAGTTGCTCCTCTACATGTAACCTGCTTCCGTGCTGGAAGTTTTAACTGTCCATGCAATTACACACAAGACGTGATTCCAGTATGCCGTTGCCAAAGGCGACGGATTTTGCATTAAGGGCCAATATAACCAAACAGGTGCAGGATATGCCGAACAAGTGCACAAGGTGCGGAAAGATATTCAGTGACGACTCTCCCTACCTGATAACAGGCTGCGATGTGTGCGGGAGCAAGTTCTTTTTCTATATCAGGCAGGGAACCATAGAGAAGGCAGAAAAGGAACTCAAGGACCTCAAGCCAAAAGAGATAGACGAGATAGAGAGGGACATAAGGGACATCATCCCCAGAGAGGTCAACGAGGACGAGACCGTGGTCCTGGACCTCGAGGCCATAAGGGTTGTCAAACCGGGCAA
>DAOVFN010000065.1 GCA_030672885.1 Candidatus Aenigmatarchaeota archaeon
GGATCCATGCCCATCAGACATGGACAGGTGAAATTGATGGAAGTGATTGGAAAACTCAGGGGTGTGCTGGATGAATTCCTTGGAATACTCAGGCCATTGGTCATACTTAAGAATCTGGTGACCAAGTCCATGACCCTGAGATTCCCGGCCGAGTCCCTAAAACCTGTGAAGGATTACAGGGGGAGACATCTGCTGAAACTGGAGAAATGCATTGGCTGCGGCATGTGCGCCTCGGTGTGCCCCAACAATGCCATAGAAATCGTAGAATTGAAGGGGAAGAAATATCCTCAGATACATTTGGGGAAATGCTGTTTCTGCGGACTTTGCGCTGAATATTGCCCAGTAGATGCATTGAAGATGACCCCGCAGGTCATGATTTCAATGTATGACAAGTCCTCTGCGCTTTACAGGCCGCAAAAGCTGGGGGAGAAAGAAGCATGAAGGTGGTTATATGTCCAAAGAGGAGAGAATAGAAAAACTGGAACAGGAAATAATGGCTTGCACAAAATGCAGCCTGCACAAGACGAGGAAGAACGTGGTTGTCGGGGCAGGCAGCCTCGATACAGGGGTAATGTTCATCGGCGAGGCCCCGGGGTTCAATGAGGACATGAAAGGTGAGCCCTTCGTGGGAAGGGCCGGAGGTGTGCTTGACAGGCTCCTGAAGTCAGTGGGACTGGAGAGAAAGGACATCTATATTGCGAACATCCTCAAATGCCGCCCGCCCGGAAACAGGAACCCCACAGGGGAGGAGATAAGGGCGTGCACTCCCTATCTGGACGAGCAGATATCGATAATCAGGCCACGGGTATTAGCAACCCTCGGGAGCTTCCCCATGTCATATGTATTCGGGAAGTTCGGCCTGAAGGAGGACAAGATAGGCATGGTGCATGGAAAGGTCTTCAGCATCAGCAACCTGGCGGGAATCAGGAAGATTGTCCCGCTCTATCACCCCGCGGTTGCCACGTATAATCCCGGAAGGATGGCCATGCTGCTCGATGACTTCAAGGTCATCGGGGAGTTGCTGGAAGGGGAAGCCAAAGGATAGCATTGTCACCAGACAGCAGGTACATTTAAGGCTGAAGGTAAAGCGTGTCCTGCTGCCCTGTTCCGGCCGGTGCTTTTCTGGCAAATGATGCCATGTCAGATGTGTCCTGTTTCTGGATTCTACTCTGTATTCTGAATTAATTTTATAAGGGTTTGCCGCCATTATAACATCATGAAATCCGTGCACAAGAGCAGATTTTACAGAAGCTGGTTTTCTTGTCCAGGCATGGAAATAAGCACACCAAACCATATCACACGTTGCTGATATGGGACGGTTTCTCGCCTTTGAAGGGGGATTCAGGAGGTTAAAGCATGAAGGAAATTCATTTCACTGAAATCGCATACAAGGAATTCAGGGATATAATAGAAGGGGAAAGGAGCATATACGAAAATATAATCAAGAGAGACTCCCTGAACGGGTCCCGCTATCGCGGCCAGCTCCGCCGTTGCGATATGATTTTAGGGGAAACTGAGCCTGCACCAGATGATTTCATCTACCTCAGGGAGGAGAGGGAAGACAACCAGCCGGGAATCCTGAGGTTTATGAAGAAAAAGGGGTTAAGAGAGGTTCTCGGGCCGATTGAGCAGCTGAGATGAGCATGATGACGGGAATTGCGTCTCCTTATCCAGGTCGAAAAGGGTACTCGCACAGATAGAAAGGGAGTATATCTGAGACAGTTCCCTGTCAAACAAGGGCAAATGCTACGATAAGGTATACGAAGATTATGGCAATCGTGTTCATGACCTTTATCAGTGGATTTATGGCCGGGCCTGCAGTGTCCTTGTATGGGTCTCCCACAGTGTCCCCCACCACGGCCGCCTTGTGCGCGTCAGAGCCCTTGCCCCCGAGGTTGCCGTCCTCGATGTATTTCTTGGCGTTGTCCCAGGATGCGCCTCCTGTGGCCATGTTGAGGGCCAGGAGAAGGCCTGTTATTATGGAGCCCATGAGAAGGCCGCCCAGTGCAAGGGGGCCGAGCAGGAAGCCCACGAGCAGGGGCGCCAGGACTGCAATCAGGGCCGGCAGGGTCATCTCTTTGAGCGCTGCCTTTGTCACTATGTCCACGCACCTTGCGTAATCCGGCTTGGCCTTGCCCTTCATGATGCCTTTGGCGAACTGCCTCCTTGCCTCTTCCACGACAGCAAAGGCGCCCCTGCCCACGGATTTCATGAGCATTGATGAGAAGACGAATGGTATGAGTCCCCCTATCATCAGGCCGGCAAGAACCAGGGGATTGCCTATGTCAAAGACCAGGGCGCTGGACATTCCCATGCCTGCCCTGACAATCTCGACCTCCCGGACATAGACGGCAAAGAGCGTGAGCGCTGCCATGGCGGCAGAGCCTATCGCAAAGGCCTTGGTCACTGCCTTGGTGGTGTTGCCCACGGCATCGAGCTTGTCTGTAATCTTTCTTACCTTGCTGTCAAGCCCTGCCATCTCGGCTATGCCGCCCGCGTTGTCTGTTATCGGGCCGTATGAATCAAGCGCTATTATCATCCCTGTCATGGAGAGCATGGCCATCACGGCTATGGCAATGCCGTACACTCCCAGGAGCCAGTAGGAGACGAGTATGCCTGCCACTATCACCAGGGTGGGCATCCAGGTCGACCTCATCCCGAGGGCTAGGCCCGCTATTATGTTGGTCCCCGCCCCTGTCTTTGAGGCCTCGGCAAGGCTCCTGACAGGGGAATAGCCTGTTGATGTATAGTATTCTGTTATGGCAAAGAGCGCCAGCGTTATGGCCAGGCCCACGAGTGATGCGTAGAATATCATGATGGAGTCCAGGAGGAGGTAGAATATTATGCCGCCAAAGACCACGCTCGCTATGAGGCCCTGGTAGAGGGCTCCCATTATGGATTCTCCCCTGAGCCGCACGAAGAATGCTCCGAGCACTGAGGCGAATATGGCTCCCGCGCTTATGAGGAGGGGATAGAGCACACCCGTCTCTCCCATGATGAGGTGGCCCAGGAGCATGGCCCCTATCAGGGTGACCGCATAGGTCTCGAAGAGATCGGCTGCCATTCCGGCGCAGTCGCCCACATTGTCTCCCACGTTGTCTGCTATCACTGCGGGGTTCCTTGGGTCGTCCTCGGGTATCCCTGCCTCGACCTTTCCGACGAGGTCAGCGCCCACGTCAGCGGCCTTGGTGTATATGCCCCCGCCTATCCTGGCAAAGAGGCTCACGAGGCTCCCTCCGAACCCGAAGCCCACTATGAGTATGGGATCCTGGTAGAGCCAGTAGAAAAGCGTCACGCCAAGAAGGGCCAGTGAGGCGACAAACATGCCTGTGACTGCACCGCCCTTGAAGGCGACGTCCAGGGCCGAGCTGAGGCCCTTCTTGGCCGCCTCTGCTGTCCTCACGTTGGCGCGGATTGACATGTTCATGCCTATCCAGCCGGCCAGGGCAGAGAACGCGGCACCGAACAGGAATGTGACTGCCGTGGGGATGTTGATGAAAAAGGCCAGGGCAATGGTTATCAGCACGGCGAATATCGCAATGGTCCTGTACTCCCTTTTCAGGTAGGCCATTGCGCCCTCATGGATAGCGTCGGAGATTTCCTGCATCTTGGGGGTCCCCCTGCCCTTTTTGGCGACAGAGAGGATGAAATAGACCGCAAAGAGCATGCCTATAAGGCTGGCCGCTATGGGCAATGTAACATCAATCATGCTATCACATGGTGTTATAGAATGTTAGATATTATTTTGCCTTTGTCGGTTATAAATCAGTATGCCGCTGTGCAACCCTTAGAAATGGTTTCAGCTCTTTGGCGCAAAGCCGGGCCCGCCTGCTCCAGGTATTCTCCTGGCCTTCCAGGTGGCCGCCACTATAAGGGCTATTATCGCCAGGACCGCAAGACCGTAGATGCCTATCACAGGGTCAAGGAACATGCCTGTGGGGGGTCCTCCCTCAGAGCCATCGCTCACTGGTTCCGCATTGCAGGCCATGCCAGAGCAGCCGTATTGGCAGGTCTCTATCTCGCGCCAGTTGCTGCCTGTACGGCATTCAAACAAAGTGTCACCAACACAGGTGGTCTGGCCAAGTGTGCAGTTGCTTGGTAGCAGCCTCTCTATCCCGCATACCTGTTCCTCGGCGGGCTTGCCCTCTTCTGTGTTGCACTCGTTGAGATCTATACAGTTCCTGGTCTGGGAGCCGTCAATGCATTGTGACCATGAGGAGCACTGCCAGTCGGGTGTGCAGACCGGTGGTGTGTAGCTGCCTCCTGTTGCTCCCCCTGAGCTGCCGCCTCCGTTATTGGTCTGCTGGCATTCGCCGCAGTCCTGGGGGCAGGTTGAGCATGTCTCGCCGCCGCTGCAACTCCCGTCACCACAGCAAATGACCCCTGTCGCTGAGAGGTCAAGTGTGACATAATGATGTTCGCTGTTTGCCCTAAGCATGGACTCTCCTGCAGGCTGGCCCTCTATGAAGAATTTTATGACTGCTGTGTTCTCGCAGTCGTTGTCATTGTCAGGGACATCGAATGTGTGAGGGGAATCACCGTATCTGCCGTCAACTGTTATGGTGCTTTCCATGAGGACATCGTTT
>DAOVFN010000080.1 GCA_030672885.1 Candidatus Aenigmatarchaeota archaeon
ATATGGGAGATAATGGAGATAGTGGAGATTTCGGAGTTTCCCTGTAGGAGTCAAGGGGAGGGGGCTGACATAGTGACACAGTGACACAATTAGTTAACTACTTGCCTGATAAGTAGTTACTTGCTTGTCAAACCGTTGACAGGGAGTGACACAAGCAAGTAAATCCTTGCCTGACAAGGAATTAAGGGTGTTTGACACATCTAACATGTGTTAGACGGCAAGTAAGCAGCAAGCTGCAAGCTGGCGGCCCGCCAGTGGCAAGCTGCCTGTAGGCAAGAGCTTGCTTGTGACAGGGAACGAAGCCGACCGGGCGGCCTACCCCCCGCTTGCCTTTACCAAGGCGAGTAAAAGGTAGGTGGGGTTACTAATAATTTTTTCAAAACCAGGAAGGGTTGCACCAATAAAAAATTAGAACTTTTTTTACTTAAAAAAAGCCATAGTAGCTCAACGCCACTATGACTTCGTTTCAATTACTGACAAACAAGATCGCAAGGCGATCAGATTATTCCTTGAGACCGCCTAAGCAAGATCTTGTTTGCCTCCTTCAGCTCGGCAAATTGCCGTTGCAAAGTTTCATAGGTTTTTAGCAGGTCGCCATAGGCAGCCTGGGCACCTCGGAGCTGGGTTTCTAAGGTGATTTCCTGCTTGCCATCGATACTGCCTCCGGCAGCCTTCGGCAAGTCGCTGGGCGACACTTCCTCATCCGGGGGGGATGGTAGTGGCTGCGACACTGGGTCCGTCAGTCTGTCCGTTTCATGATTCATTCTTGTTCTCCTTCGGGGCATCGCCCCGTCCGGCTTCCGCCGGTTTAATTCCAAAGTCTTCCATAAGGAAGTCCTTGAATGCCTCTGGCATTTCCTGTTTGTCAAAGCTGACTCCCCATGAGCTAGTGACTCCCGCCGGCAGAAGCTGCTTAAGGGTGGCGATGAACAGATCAATTGTTGCTTCATCCCCAGAGCGGCTCTGGAAGTTCATGGTCCTAACCCCTCCTGCCTCCGGTAGGATTATGTAGACTTGCAAGACTACCGGCCACTCCGCAGGTTTCACCTGCTTGCCAGAAGCAAGAGCTTCGGCTCGCTGCTCTTTGGTCCTGGTGTCAAGCCTCTTCACTCCACAGGAGTGGAAATAGTCACTGTCAAAGACATAGTTCTCTACGAAAATTAACTTAGTCATTCGAACCCCCCGTGGTCAACCGAGGCTTTAATTCTTTGCAAACAGGTGCCTTGTCAACATCAAACAACCCCAGGAGGGGCCTGAGGCCCTTGTCAACTCCATAGGCAAGGCCCCCCCGCTCATTAATGTATCCTAATGTTTCCCAGCTCAGTTTCTTGAATAGATAAGCCCTGCCTGCGAATTGCTGGATTTGCGTTCCCACCGGCATGTCACAAAACTTGTTTTGAGCGTTCATAATGAGCATTGCGTCTGAGAAGATTGCAACATGACTAACCTTGTCCCCAAGATTATCCCACCAGAAGGCCAGGAAACCTGGCTTCGGCAAGCCGTGAATTGGCACGGTTAGGTTCTTCTCCATGTAGTCCGCAGCTACCCGGATCTTGAATCCCATCAGCCACAAGGCCCAGCAAACACTCCCACTGCAATCAGTCGAGCCAATCAACTCACCTCCCCAACCGTATCGGCTGCCCCAAAGCAGCTTTGCCAGGTATACAAGCCTAGCATCTTGATCCATTGTTTTCAAGTGTCCCCTAATCAACGCTATGAATCTCTGATTCACTGTCATGGCAAGCACCTCCGGGCAATCTTCCTCATCACATCAACAACGTGTCTTGGTTCACCATCTGAAAGGCTTCCTTTCTCAATGTCATCGGCAAGCCTAAGCAGGACATCCTGAGCGTTGAGCTTGCGGTTCCACTTCCCTCCGAACCCTGCAAACTTCACTCCCATCCCCCAGCACCATCTCACCCGCCTCCAGGCAATGACAAACAGGTGCAATGGAATAAGATAACAAACGCAGTCGTTCGTGTAATAATCCCGGTAGGCAATCCCATAGCCCCTGGGGACAATCGCTCCCTCCTTACGGTACTTCTTTGTAAGAACTTTCTTAATCTCCACCCTCAGACCCCCCTATGGCAAACAGGTTATTCTTCCTGACCTCTCTCTCAATTAAAAGAGGAGACAACCCGCAGGTCGTCTCCTCTTCACCCCACCTTCCTATCCTCTGATTTGGCATCATAGGCAATTTGGCCATGACTTCCACACCCTGGACATCTGGTGCGTTTCCACTTTCTTTAGAAAGAAGAAAACAGAAAAAGAAGAAAGTATGTAAATAATAACATAAAATCCTTGACTTGTCAAGAGAAATATGCTATTATTAAAGTAATGGAGATAATTGAGATATGGGAGATATCTTGCCGGTGGAATTAGACAATAGTCAAGATGTAGCTGTTAAGAGTAATCCTTATGCACCTCTTCTTGACGAGGCCCGTTCAACTCTGCGTCAAGTAATGCTTAATTCAGGTGATGTTAGGGTCCGTGTCAACACGGCTACTGAGATTCTGGACAGAGGTGGTGAAATGAGGAAGACAATGAGTGTAACCGCCCCCCAGATTCTCATCAAGGATTCCCAGATCCAACTTCTCGTGCAGGCGGCCAAGGAGGCCATGATATGACACACTTAGGGAACAATGGGAGGACGACTTGCCCGCACTGCTCGAACGGGATACTGTCCCCAAGCAGGCTCGGGATGAGGTGTACAAACT
Organism: Candidatus Aenigmatarchaeota archaeon; assembly: GCA_030672885.1. GTDB lineage: Archaea > Aenigmatarchaeota > Aenigmatarchaeia > QMZP01 > QMZP01 > DAOVFN01. The sequence goes on from DAOVFN010000080.1 coordinate 2,718, forward strand.
GTGGGAAGATGATCGGATATCAGGAAGCGATGTCCACACGGATAAAGAACTCCAACGAATCTTCCGGGATGTTGGCCGGAGAAGTCTCTACTTCTTTGCGAAAGGAATTCTCGGTTATCCAGACCTGACCACTCGGACTCATTTAGAGTACTGTCGATTTCTACAAGATCTCAATACTCAATATAGCATTGATCTCCTTCCGCGCGGTTGTTACAAGACTACCTGTGGAACTCTTGCTTTTTCCCTCTGGTATCTTATTACGCAACGTCCGGATGATTCTATCTTAATCGCCAATCAGATCGCTGGTAACGCTGAACTGATGCTTATAGAGATCGAGGGTCATGTGGACGGTTCGAACTCCATGATGAATTGGCTCTATCCTGAGGCCATCAAACCTGGTGATCGTTGGAAGCCGTGGTCAAGTGAACAAATGCGATTGCCAATCAAAGAAACCGCTATTGGCACCCCCTGTTCAGTAATGACAATCGGTGTTGGTACCAAGGCTGAATCCCTCCACTTTCATGTTATTATCAATGATGACCTGATCGGTGAGAAGGCTATGGCGTCTGACAGGGAAATGCTCAATGCTATTGCCTGGCACGATTATTCCGTTTCCCTCTTTGTATCTCCTAAGACTGGAATTGAGAGGATACACGGGACACGGTGGGACCTCTCTGATCTTTACTCGGTTATCCTGAAGAACCCCAGGTATAAACAATTTATTCGAGCTGCTAAGAACTCTACAACTGGTGAGCTATTCTTCCCTGAAGTCCTTGACGATGAAACTCTCAGGAACATCAGGGAAGTTAACTATGCTCATTATATGAGTCAATACATGAATGACCCGGACAATCCTGAGGTTCTTGAGTTCCGGGAGAAGTGGCTTAATCATTATTATCTCACCAAATCTGAACGAGAGATCGAAGGTCAAAGGAAGGAAGAAGGGCCTGCCTGTGAATTGGACGGTAAAAAGTTCTACGTTGCGGATATGGACGTGGTTCTCGTAGTTGATCCGGCGGCCTCCGGCGATATTGAAAGTCGTTTTATCGAGGACCTAAAGCGTGGGAGAGCACGGAAGTCCAACAACGCCGTTGGGATTGTAGGCCTCCATGGATCAGGCAGGTATTTTTTACTTGACCTTTGGGTTGGTAGGGGCAAAGGTGAGAACCCTGAGCTCCAAGTCGCTGAACATATGATGCGAATGGCCATGCAGTGGCGTGGTTATGTTCGCTGTGGTTATGTGGAAGCCTACGGTGCTCAACGAGCACTAATCACTGTTTACAATATGCTCTGTAGGGACAACAACTTCTACTTCCGGATGGAAGAGA
>DAOVFN010000057.1 GCA_030672885.1 Candidatus Aenigmatarchaeota archaeon
CCTGAACGCTGCTGGATACCCGGCCTTGTCAAGGGCACTGAGGCCATACTGAACGTGATAAGGGGATGGGATGCCTTATGAAGATTAAGATAGGGCTTGAGACCCATGTGCAGCTCAATACCTTAAGCAAGGCCTTCTGCGGCTGCAGGAACCCTGCTGGCCTCCATGATGAGCCTGAGCCCAACACCCTGGTGTGCGAGACCTGCCTGGGGCTACCGGGTTCAAAACCCATGGCAAACAGGGCAATGCTCGAATATGCCATCAAGGTGGCCCTTGCACTGAACTGCTCGATAGCCAGGGAGACATTCTTCTCAAGAAAGACATACTTCTACCCTGACATGAGCAAGAACTTCCAGATAACCCAGTACGAGGTCCCCCTCGCAAGCAACGGCCACGTCTTTATCGGTGGCAAGAAAATCAGAATAACCCGTGTCCACATGGAAGAGGATCCCTCCAAGATAATCCACATTGGCGGCCTCGGGGGGAAGTACACGCTCCTTGACTACAACAGGGCAGGCATCCCCCTGATAGAAATCGTAACAGAGCCTGACTTCTCGGCCCCGAGCGAGGCGCGGGAATTCCTCCAGAAACTCACCACAATACTTGAATACCTGGGTGTCTATGACCCCTCTTCCAGGGCTGTCATCAAATCCGATGCCAACATCTCCCTGGACGGCGGCAAGAGGGTCGAGGTCAAGAACATCACAGGAACCAGGGAGACAGAGCATGCCCTGAATTTCGAGATATTCAGACAGAGGAACCTCCTGAGGCGCGGCGGCAAAGCCATCCAGTCAACCAGGGCCTGGGACCCCGACACCAAGACAACCCGGGAACTCAGGATCAAAGAGACCGAGGATGATTACGGCTACATCATGGAACCAGATTTAACCATGCTTACCATATCCCGGGACCAAACCAACAAAATAAAAAACACCCTGCCCGAGCTTCCTGACCAGAAGCACTCACGCTTCATAAAGCAGTTCGGAATGCAGCCCAAGGTATCCGAGGCCCTTGTATCAGAACTGGATCTGGCCAACCTCTTCGAACACGTGGCATCCAAGAGCAACCCCAGGCTGGCATCGACCTGGATAGCTGGCTACCTCAAGAAGACCCTAAATTACAATGGCCTGCGCTTCAGCGATTCCGGCCTGAAAGGGGAGTGGATAACCAGACTATTAAGGATGCTCGAGAGGGGCGAACTCACCGACCGCAACGCCGAGCTCGTCATAAGGGGGATGGTCGATGACAAAACAGACCCTGAGACAGCAATGAAGAAGCAATGTATCGGCAAGAAACTAAAAAAGATACTGACAGACGACATCTCCCTGAAAATAGATGGCGTTCTCAAAAAGAACCCCAATGCCGTCCGGGACTACAAATCCGGCAGGGACAATGCCCTTCACTTCCTTGTGGGCCTGGCCATGAGGGAGACCCGGGGCCAGGTGGATGCCAACGACATAAGGAAGCTGCTCCTGAAACAGATAAAGTAGCTTCCATAAGGAATGCTTTAAAAGCGGTGCTGCAATGATAATCATGGGCCCGTGGCTTAATGGATAGAGCATCCGGCTTCGGAGGCCACCTGCCGGAGAAACCGGAGGGTTGCAGGTTCGAAAGAACCCTTTTGCACAGGCAAGCATGCAAAAGCGTTCGCGGAAAGAACGCTACCGCATTAATGCGGTATGGTCTGATAGTCCTGCCGGGCTCATAACCTTCTTTTTATCTCACCTCCCCCAATAATCATCCATGAAAGGCTTCCAGTACCTTGTCCTTTCCGGAATCTGCCTCGGCACCATGGGCGTATTCGTCAAGCTCATCGGTCCTGAAGTCTCTCCCTACCTCCTGGCCTCAATAAGGATACTCTTTGCCGCTGCCCTCATCCTTATCTTCCTGGCCTCGGAGAGGAGGACAAAACTTCTGGAACTCAGGCGCGGCGACTTCCACATATTCCTCCTGGCCGGCCTGTTTGGCGTGGTCTTTGGCTTCGGCTTCTATATCAAGGCCCTGACCATGATACCCGTGGCCCAGGCTGTTTTACTTGTCTATATCTATCCCATAGCGACAGCTGTCCTGGCAAAGCTCTTCCTTGACGAGCGCCTGGGCAAATACACCATTCTCGCCCTGACACTTTCCTTACTGGGAATATTCTTCATCTACGGCCAGGGAGCGGATCTCCTGGCCAGTGCAGAGGGAAGCATGTACGCCCTTGCTGCCGGCCTGGGCTATTCGGTCTTCATAGTATCCATGCGATACATGGAGAAAAAGGGACACTCCTTCTGGGATGCTGTGTTCTGGCCCCTCCTCCTGGGCGGCCTGATGCTGCTTCCCCTTAACCTCACCGACAGGCTGGTGTTCCTGCCCTATACCGACACCGTGATATGGCTTGCAGGCATGGTGTTCATCTCCACATTCCTTGGCTACATCTTCTATGCCCGCGGCCTCGAGACAGTCCAGGCCAAGCACGCCACCATAATCGAGACCCTGGCCGAACCCGCTGCAGCCATCTTCCTGGCCTGGCTCATACTGGGCGAAGTCATTCCCCAGTACATATTCATCGGGGGGTTACTGATAATCCTGGCCAACATGATAGTCCGCCTCGACCTCGAAGAGGACTCCCACAGGAAAAGGATATAATGATTAAGGGTCCAATATACTCTGTGACCATATGCTTCTGGGAACGATATCAGGCAGGATAACCACCAAGGGAATCTCCTTTAATGCCGAAGCCAGGGTGAGGAAGCTCGATTACGTCTCCATCAAGGACCCTGAGGGCAGATGGATACTGGCATGCATAGATTCTGTGACGCGCTACGAGAAAAAGACCGTGGCCACTGCCAAGGTGATAGGATACAGGGACGGCCGGGGCTTCCTCAAGACCCCGAGGGTGCCCTTTGCCCCCAACACCCCGGTCTTTGCGGCCCCCAAGGAATTCATAAGGCAGAGCCTGGGAATGGGCAAGGACGGCGTCTACATGGGCCTGCTCGAGGGATATGACATCAAGGTAAACCTCGACACGGACCACATGATAAGGAAGCACATAGCAATCCTGGCCAAGACAGGGGCAGGCAAGTCCTATGCAGGGGGCGTGCTCCTTGAGGAGCTTGCCGAGTCCAAGATACCTGTCGTAGTGATAGACCCCCATGGCGAGTACAGCACGCTCAGGTTCCAGAACAAGAACAAGAAAGAGACCAAGTTCCTTCAGCGCTTCGGCATCGAAGCAAAGGGCTACAGGGACCAGGTCCGGACCTTCGGTGTGTCATCAGGAAGGCCCCTGCGCCTCAACTCCAAACTCAGTGCAGAAGAGATATTTTCCATGCTTCCCGCAGCGCTTTCCTCTACCCAGAAGGGCCTGCTCTTCTCTGCCCTCAGGAACCTCGAAGGCAAGGACTACAACCTCAGGGATGTCATAGATGAGGTGGCCAACACCAACTCCCAGGCCAAATGGAATCTGGTCTCCATGCTGGAGTTCCTTGACGGCACCAAGCTCTTCTCAGCCGATCCCACTCTTCCCCAGGACATTGTCCAGCCAGGAAAGATATCCATCATTGACCTCAAGGAAGAGAGGCCCGAGATACAGCAGATCGTGGCTATGAAGCTCATCGAGGACATGTTCACTGCCAGAAAGCACGGCAAGATCCCCAGATTCCTGCTCATGCTCGAGGAGGCCCACAACTTCTGTCCAGAAAGGGGCTTCGGCGAGGTGGCATCGTCCAGGATAATCCGCACCGTGGCCAGCGAGGGAAGGAAGTTCGGTTTCGGGCTCTGCATAGTCACCCAGCGGCCGGCCAGGGTTGACAAGTCCGTTCTCAGCCAGTGCAACACCCAGCTCATACTCAAGGTCACAAACCCGAACGACCTCAAGGCCATAACAGACTCCGTCGAGGGAGTCACCCCAGGACTCAAAGAGGAAATCAGGGACCTTCCTGTGGGGGTGGCCATGGTAGTCGGTGTGGCAGACCAGACCCTTGTGATAGACATAAGGGTCAGGAGGACCCAGCATGGGGGCGAAGACATCCAGCTCGGTGAATCCAGGGAGCTCGTTGAGACCCCCCTGGCGTTCAATCCCAGGATAAGCATGGACGAGGTAAGGAAGCAGTACAAATCCGTCCAGGACATATCCCTGCTCCACTACCCACTCTGGATGGTCAGGGCTCTTTTTGGCAGCAAGCCGGCCACGCTCTTTGTGGACGGGATAACAGGCGAGGTGGTCTTCCAGAGGAATGACATCATCGAGCGCTCCCATGGACTCAGGGAGCTCATGGGACTGGCCCCTTCCAGCAGGATAATAATATTCTACCTTACCAGGAAGGGACTCGCCACGACAGAGAGGATGTCCGAGGACCTCAAGATGCCACTGAGCACGGTCCAGAGCAACGTAAAGGAACTCATGTCCAGGGACTTCCTTGAGACAGACGGCTACATGTTCAGCAATAAGCTGAAGCTCGAGAACATCCCCCCAGACCCCTCAAACGTCCAGCTGTCAGAGAAGCCTGCCAAGTCAGAGCTTGGTGGCAGGAAACTGGAGTTCATGGTATCCCAGGATTTCACCAGAAAGGTACTGGAGCTCTGGGACATGCCCATACGCTCCATAGATGCTGCCTATTATCCATACTGGCTTGTAGCGCACAAGGGCGGCAAGGTCCTTATAGACGCCATGAACAGGAGCCTTGACCACGACACCACAAAACTCATAGGCAAATTTATATAGCTATCCTATAATTCTATTAACCAAGCATACAACCATTCGATGCCGGTGTGGCTTAGTGGTTAAAGCGCCAGACTCATAATAAGCCTCTTTTCAATACCCCTTCGGGGCACAAGGAAGAGGCTTAAACCAGAAAGGAGGCTACTCCGCAAGCTTCGTTACGCCTTCCAAAAAAAGGGAGCTTCGATGCGGACACCTTCAGAATGATTATTATGAGTGTTGAGTCCGGGCACTGCCCTGGACGATGATAGCTGGGAAATC
>DAOVFN010000049.1 GCA_030672885.1 Candidatus Aenigmatarchaeota archaeon
ATGTACCATTCGGTTCTGCCTATGTTCATGATGTACCCAATTAAGCATTCATCACCATTCTGCTCTATCACATCCAGGACATGGACAAGGGATTATGCCATGAATGTGCCTGGAAAGCTGCATCTGGTTAAATTATAAAAGCAGGCAATCCAATCTATAACCATGGCAGACCTGATGCTTTCTGTGACATATTTCGGTATACTCCTTGGTATGGGGATTATAGTTGCCAACCTGCTGAAGAAGGCCAAGGTTCCCGATACGTTCTTCCTTCTGTTGCTGGGCCTGCTCATGGGACCCACTCTTTACATGAATCCTGCTGTGGCACATTACATATCAACGACACTGGTAGATGTCAATGTCATGGGTAACATCCCGGACTTCCTCAGGACGCTGGCACTCATAATGGTGGTCTTTACAGGGACGTTCAACCTGGGAATGAGGACGTTCAAGAAGGTCGGGCGGCTGTCTGTCAAGATCGCACTGGCCGGTGTGCTCTTCAACACGGTCGCAATGGGCCTGATTGCCAATGTCCTGTTTGGTTTTGACATGGTGTATTCCTTCCTCATGGCGGCCGTGATCTCGGGCACATGCACAAGTGTGGTGTTCGCGTTCGAGGACACCCTGAAGAAGGCAAGGAATGCACTGAATGTCATAAAGGTGGAGTCCATAGTGAACTCCCCGCTCAGCATACTCCTTCCCACAATATTCTTTGGCCTTGTGGCAATAGAACCCGGTGCCATAATCGATCCCATGATGTATCTCAATCAGTTCTGGGTGATGATTGCCGTCGGGGTTGGGGCAGGCCTGATAATAGGGCTCGGCATCAGCAAGATGCTGGAGGGCATGCTCAAGGAATATTCTGCTCTCATGCTCTTTGCAGTGGCACTGATAACATATGCGCTGGCAGAGAACGTGGGCGGCTCCGGCATGCTCGCGGTGGCGGTGTGCGGTCTCATATCAGGCAACAAGATAAGGCAGGATGATAGGGGTGTGCAGAATTTTGATGACCACCTGTCAGAGATGCTGAGGATATCCGTATTCACGCTCCTGGGGGCCCAGGTCACGCTGTTCGTGAGTCTGGAGGAATTCCTCATTATACTGATGTTCTTCCTCACGATGTTCTTCCTGAGACCTGCCTTCCTCTTCCCGATACTTGGAAGGGGAAGAAGGGATTTTGACAGGAGGGATTTCCTGCTCATGAGCTTTATCACACCAAGGGGGCTCAGCGCTGCTGCGATGGCACCGATTGTGGCGGGCACGCTCATTGCCGCGGGGAACTCCGTGCTGGCGGGAAAGATTATGAACATAATATTCCTGGTCGTAATACTGTCCGTGCTCTTCAGCACCGCCGTGGCCCTGCTGGCAGGCAGGAGCATGGAGAAACGGGCAGCAAGCAGGAAGGCTGTCCCCCAGGAAGAGGATGTTCCTGACAAGCAGGAGGGGCATGAGAGCAAAAAGGCCGAGAGCGATAAAGAGCCGCCGCCCGATGGGGAAGAGCACCCCACGTCGATGTATATATAGCATGTTTTGGATAGATTACAAAGGATATGGGGCCGTAGTGTTAAGCCTTTACGGACGCTGACGCATGTCGCGTACCCTTCGGGACATACCTTCTGGGGCACATGCACCCTACCGGGCATACCCTTCGGGGCACAAGAAGGCTTAAGCCAAATGGTAACCATAACAATGCAATGGGGCCGTAGTGTAGCTTGGTCTAGCATCGGAGCTTCGGGTAACCTTTCTTTACGGGAGCCTTCCGGCTTCCTCAAGAAATGCTTCCGAAAGAAACATGCAAACCGCATGTATGGTTCGGGAAAGCTCCAGACCCGAGCTCAACGAGCTTTTTTCATACCCTCAGAGGCACAAGAGAAAAAGCTCGAGCAAAAAGGAGTTGCCCACTCGCACAGCTTGGGGCAACTTCCTAGGGAAGTCTCGGCGGCCCCATGAACCCATAGACTTGGTTAGCCAAAGCCGAGGGAAAGGTAATTGAAATAATTCAATAGATGAATCAATCGATTAACCGGAGCGTGTCTAAGTATTCACTCATGCTATCGTTTCTGGAACGGCAGTTTTTCAATTTGCTGCCATGACACATTCCGGATTTTCTTCTTCTATACATTCCAGTTTTATACCAGAAAACCCATCAGCATATTGCCTGATTAATTCGACACACAGTCTTGCTCAAAGCCTCCGGCCTCGGTGGGTCCGTAGGGCAGTCAATCATGAGCAGCAATGCATTTTCTTTTGTCAACCACTGGTTTTTAAGCACCTTTTCCGAGAAGTCAATATGAGCAGGAGTCATAGATTCATGCGTTCCTGAAAACAAGGGATGAGTATCTCTCCATGTCCTAGTCCCTGTCGGGATTGTAGTCAGGTGAGCGGAGCCTGTCATATGCAGAATGGGGGGTGCGGTAGGTGCCTGGGGTATAAGGCCGCTGGCTAGGGGTGAGTGGCCGGATAGTATGGTCGGCCCTTACAGGACCTGAGCCGCCTGATTTCTTCCTGACCAGGAAAGCCACGAATGCTATGATCAGGACTGCCACGACCGCTATTATGATAATGAACGTGTAGTCCTCTGGGCCTGCCGGCGGGACTGTGTTGCACACCCCGCCAGAGCAGCCGTATTCACATGTCTCCTGAGTGACCCAGACGCTGTCCTGGCAGGCCTGGAGGTCGTTTCCAGAGCATCTTGTCTCTCCGCTTGTGCATGTCGTAATAGGGGCCTCCTCAAGGGCCTGGGCATAGGCCTCTGCAGAGAAGCTGTCAATCACGTCCTCGCTCATGGTTGCCCCGACAGAATAGGTTATGATAATCTCCTGTCCGGGGTCGAACTGGGGATAGGCAAAGATATATTCAGGGTCTGCATCGACAACCTCCATAGTGGCCCCCAGTGCTGTGACTGTGATGTTGTCGCTGTGCTGGGCAAAGTCCTTGGGAACTGCATCATAGAACATGAAGTTCACGGCTCGCTGGGTGCCTGAGTAGGCAAGCCTGGTCTCCATGGTGGAAGTCCTGTTTGCGGATCTGAAGTTCCTAGTCATCTGGATTTGGCTCGAGATGGATTCGGAGAGCCTCATAAGGTTTTCCCTGGCCTGCTCGGACATGTTGGCAAGGCCAAGGACCTTCTGCATGGCAGCCTGGAGTTTGGTGTTGTTCTGAAGGCCCACACCTGGAACGAGCTGGGGCTTCCTAGTGGCATTATTCTCTGAAGGGGGGCCTCCGCCACCCGGACCGCCGTTTCCGTTTCCGGTGCCATCACCACTATCGCAGTAGGAATGTGGCTTGCAGAGGGAGCTTGAACAGCAGCCCGAGGTGCACTGGGAGCTGCTGGTGCACACATAGCCATCGGGTAGGCTGGACACGGTCTCTGTGGCGCACTGCACAGTGTCAGAGCCGGCATTGCCCGAGGTCACTGTGGCTGTGAAAGTATATGTTGTTTCCTGGGTTGTGCTTAAAGAGTATGTTTTTTGGCCGGACTCGCCCCCGCCTATGGATGATATGGTCTTGGGGTTTGTTATGGAGATATCTGGGGGATCAGAAGTTAGGTTGATGGATATTCCAGTGGCTTCAAGGTCTCCAAGGTTCTGGACAGTGACCGTCACATCGAACCCTGACTTGATAACCTTGGAGTCCGTGGCAGAGCAGGATATGCCGCCAATTATGGTGGCAGGGGACTTGACCAGGACCCCTGTGGTGTCCTCGTTCTGGGCAGTGTTTGTTCCCTGGGAGGTGAGCTCTATCTGACCCAGATAGTTTCCTGCAATGTCTCCTGTCACAGTCCAGCTGGTATCTGCAGATTCACCATAGGCCAGGCTTCCTGCAACAGCCTTTGTGAGTGAATCTGAAGTGGAGAGTCCTGATGGCAGGGAAAGCGTGGCCTCCACGTTCGTGGCAGTCTCCTGGGAGCTGTCATAATTGCTGGCATCCAGCGTCACGTCAAAGCTGCCCCCCTCGGTAACGTAGTAATTCCCAGAGGCATCCTGGGAGGCCCCGCTTATGTCCGGGGTAGTGGTAAGCTGGATTGTCACTGCACTGGCCAGGCCCGGTGCCGAGAGGGAGACCACAAATGCAGCTATCAGAAGTGTGAGGAGTTTTCTCATGACTTCACCTTGAACATTGCCGTTGAATATACTATGCCTGTGCTGGACTCGAGTCTAAGCACGTACCAGCCCTCACCAGAGGTCATGAATTGGATTAAAGCCAATGGGGATGTGGCTGCCATTACGAGCTTGAAGCCGTCAGGCCCTATCATGATTACTGAGGAACCAGCAGGAACCGATGGGCCGATATCCACATAAATCTGCTCAGATGACTTGAAGTAGTTCCTGCTCTGGTTTGAAACGTCCCTGGTAGTCATGGTATAGGATATGTTTGGCTTTACGCCAAACCTCCTGGTTGCAACCGAGACATCGCCGTTGTCTGCGGTCATCTCTATCTCAATCGAGTATGAGCCAGGGGTCATGTTGAGGAACGTCAGGGTGCCATTGCCTTCGATCTGGTCCTGGGTTTCATTGACCTGGCCCGAGCCCTTTCTGAACAGCTCTATCTCAAGGGTCCCGTTCATGCAGCCGGTAGTGTTTGATGCGTTGATTATGAGGGTCACGTTGTCCCCCTCGATATAGGTCATGTTCTCTGTGGCGAGAGAGAAGTTGAAGTCCTGGACGAATATCTCCCTGGCATCCCCACCGAAGCTGCCGTTTATGTCATCAACACCGGCTATTATGAAATAAACCCCTGCATCATCAAGCATGCCGGATATGTTGACGCTGTAGACCGTCTGTGAAGCTCCCGATGTCTCAATGAAGTTCGTGGCATGATAGGGGTATCCATCTTCAGGGATTATCATCACCATGGCGCTTCCGTTGCTGACAGGGCCCTCATTCTTGGAGGCTGTGATGTTTATGATAAGGTCGTCTCCTGTCGTGTATTCCTCTTTGTCAGTAGCAAGCCTTACGTCTATTCCTGTTATTATGAAGGTGACGACGTCCTTGGCATAAATCCTGTCACCATCTTTGTACTTTACCTCGACCCTGTAGACGCCATCCTTTGGGAGGGGAACGTCAGCGACCTGTGGGCCATACGAGACACCGGTCATGCCGTTAGAGTCTGTGGGATTTGAGTGGCTTCCCATGAAGGTCTTCTTTCTGTCATCAAAGAGCTCATATGTCAGGATTGCTCCCTCTATTGGGGAACCACTGCTATTGGTTAATGTGGATATTATTGCAACCTGCTCATCAGTGCCGAACTCTGGCTTGCCCTCCCTGTTCAGGAAGACATCAAGTTCATATCCGCCTACACTGAACTTGGTCTCATTGAAGCCTGACCAGGCATAGTAATTGGCAGCATCCACAATCTCGCCATGGACACTGAGCAGGTAGGGCCCTGAGGGGAAATCCTCGGATATGTTTATCTCGGCCCAGTAATAGATGCCATCCTTCTGGCCATGATACTGGTACTTCATGCCATCAGGGAGGGTTAGGGTGAAGACTACCTCGTCAAGCACAAATCCCAATTCTTCTGTCCAGAGGTCGTCAAAGGTGGTGTTGACAAAGGTGGCGTTGGCTATGAAGCTGTTGCCCAGTTCAAGGTCTGTGCCTGGGTCTTTAAGCCCTGCGATAAGGTGGTATATCTTGAAGTAAACCTCCCTGGTGTCTCCGGTGTCGGTGAAGTTGAGAACCACCTTGAAGACGCCCCCGCCCTGATTTGACCACCAGTCAATGGAGGAGAAATTGAAGCTTGCCCTTCCGCTGCCATCAGTAGAGTCTGGTATGTCGGGGGTGATGTTCATGCCGCTCGGGCTGTACATCTTTGCGTAAACATCAGAGCCGGAGATGGGCACTGGCTGGCCGCTGGAATAGTTTATGGCCTCGATATTGATAACAACCTCTGCCCTGTTCTGTTCCAGGTTGGACAGGATGTATTTGGACTTTTCTGGATAAGCCTTCAGCTCCACTGTCCTGACCCTGTAGGACATGTGGGTGGTTATCTCCCCATCTAGGGTGGCATCCATCTTGTAGGTGCCAGGGATGTCCCCTGCAGGGATTTCGGCAAGGCCGTAGAGGGGATTGTCCATGTTCATCTCCCCGAATTCTCCCTCAAAG
>DAOVFN010000115.1 GCA_030672885.1 Candidatus Aenigmatarchaeota archaeon
GTAATAAATAGCATTGTGAATCGCCCACAACGGACCGAGGTGCTTCCATGATGCCCTGCAGGGATTTCCTCAGATGATAAATAGCCTTATAAATTTTCATGACATAGTTAAGCAGTGATGCCCATGAAAATTTCTGTTATCGGCACCGGATATGCAGGCCTCTCGACAGGGACTGGCCTTGCCGCCAAGGGACACCATGTGATTTGCATGGATGTCGATGAGAACAGGATTGACAAGATAAAATCCGGACTATCGCCCATATACGAGCCAGGGCTTGAAGAAGCCATCCGGTCAGCCGCCAGGGAGGAGCGCCTGGAGGCCACAACCAGCCTCGAACATGCCATGAAGAACAGTGATGTAAGCTTCATCTGCGTTCCCACTCCATCCAAAAAGGACGGCAGCATCGACCTCAGGTTCATAGAGCATGTCTCCAGGGACATGGGCATGGTTCTCAGGGGCATGGATGGGTATCATGTCGTTGCCGTGAAGTCCACTGTGGTTCCCGGCACCACTGAGAGGGTGGTCATCCCCAACCTCGAGGAATTCTCAGGAAAGAATGCCGGAGAGGGTTTCGGCGCCGGGATGGTTCCGGAGTTCCTCAGGGAGGGCTCGGCCCTCAAGGATGTGCTCGAACCAGACAGGATAGTCATCGGAGAGCTGGACAGGCGCTCGGGCGATGTGCTGGAGGAGCTGCACTCGGTCTTTGGCGCCCCTGTGATAAGGACGAACATAAAGGTGGCCGAGCTTGTGAAGTACGCATCCAATGCGTTCCTGGCCACCAAGATATCATTTGCAAACGAGATAGGCAACATAGCCAAGAAGCTGGGCATTGACGCCTATGATGTCATGAAGTGTGTGGGCCTTGACAATAGGATTTCCCCGCACTTTCTCAGGGCAGGGATAGGATTTGGCGGCTCGTGCTTCCCCAAGGACGTCATGGCCCTGGTGCGCAAGGGCAGCGCCCTGGGATATGAGCCAAGGCTCCTGGAGGAGGCGATAAAACTCAACAGGGGACAGCCCCTCAGGATCGTCGACCTGCTCAGGAAGAGAGCGGGAAGCCTCAAGGGCAGGAGCATAGCCGTCCTCGGGCTCGCGTTCAAGCCAGAAACAGACGATGTGAGGGAGTCGCCTGCCCTGCGGGTTGTCAGCGAGCTTCTCAGGTACGGGGCCAGGGTGAGGGCATATGACCCCAAGGGAGCAGAGAACTTCAGGAATGTGCTGCCAAAGGTGAGCTGTTTCAGCACGGCCAGAGAGGCACTGAAGGGAGCAGATGCCTGCATTGTGCTCACGGAGTGGCCGGAGTTCAGGGAACTCGGTGATGATGACTTCTCAGGGATGAGAGAGAGGATAATAATCGAGGGCAGGAAGGCGCTTAACCCCAACAGGGTATCCGGATTTGAGGGAGTGTGCTGGTAGCGCCCGGGCCAAGTTTTTATTAATCATCACGTGAATTCTATATTATTGTCAAGGAAGCGGTTCTTAATGAGAATAAAAATAATGAGGGAGCTCATCCGCTCATGCAACCCCCAGAGGGGCGTCATATGCGAGCTGGGTGCGGGCAGGAAATGCATCAGTCACGGCATAGGGTGCCGGAAGAGGACAACAATCGATATAGACCCGGGGACAGGGCCCGATATCGTGCATGACCTTACCCAGAGCATACCTCTTCCGGATGATTCCACTGATATTGTCGTGGCGGGCGAGATACTGGAGCATGTCTATAATTCAAGGGGGTTCATCCAGGAAATCAGGAGGGTCCTGAAACCAAACGGCTATCTCATCATCAGCGTCCCGAACATATGCTCACTGAGGTACAGGATGTCATTCCTTGCGGGCAGGATTCCGGCGCACGCCGCAAAGGCCGACTGCACATATGCCAGCGGAGAGCACGGGCACATAAGGGATTACAGCTTCGGTGAGGTAAGGAAGCTCCTGAAGGGGTTCAGGATAGTGTCAGAGAGGAGCGATACCAGGCTTCCAAAGACACTCGGGAACGCTGTCATAATCATGGCTCAGATAATGAAGTGAGCCCAGTTGTGATGGCCCGGCTATCTTCAGTGTCTTGTTGGTTCGGCATATCTCTCGAAAATAGGGGTGCGGAACGTCCAGGGCTGATAAGCATTTAAATCAGGGCGAGGGTAGGTTAATCATGAAGGCAATTGTTCTGGCAGCGGGAAAGGGAACGCGCCTGAGGCCGCTCACATACGGGGTTCCGAAGCCGCTCCTGCCTGTCAAGGGAAAGCCCATCATAGACTGGGTCCTTGGAAACATATTCACATGCAAGGACATAGAAGAGGTCATTGTCGCTATTTCAGGCACGACAGGCAAGGATTTTGAGGAGAGGGTCCTTTCAAACACACACGGCATATGCGTGGACAGCTACATCAAGAACTCTGTGTATCCCTGTCCCATAAGCACGGTGCCCACTCCCCAGAGGGAGACGGCAGGGGATTTGTTTCACGTCATTCAGGACATGAACATCAAGGATGGCCAGATAGTGGTGGCGTATGGAGACAACCTCACCAAGCTTGATCTCTCAAAGATGGTGGACTACCATAACAGATGCAGGGACAAGCTGGGCACAGTTGCCACTGTGCTGCTGTTCGAGGTGCCTGAGAAGGACGTCGGCAGGTTCGGCGTGGCCAAACTCAGAAATGTGGACGGGTTCGACCTTGTGGAGAACTTTGTCGAGAAGCCCGGGCTGAATGACGCGCCGTCGAGGCTGGCCAATGCAGGCTATTACGTAATCGAGCTCTCTGAGGTGCTGCCCATACTTCCCAAGGAAAGCATCAAGGTTGAGGATTCGGTCTTTCCGGAACTGGCCGGGCAGGGCAGGCTCGCGGGCTGCATAATGAAGCTCCCCTTCTGGATGGACATAGGGACGCTGGAGGCCTATGAGGAGGCCAATAAGATGGCGCATGAGGGCATGATAATACCCCCTCCGATAACTAATGAGGATGAGTGACTGGCATGAAGACGTGTATTATTACAGGAGGTGCAGGATTCATTGGCTCGTGGCTGTGCGAGTCCCTACTCTCTGACGGATATCGCGTAACCTGCGTGGACAATCTCGTGACAGGAAGGGAG
>DAOVFN010000075.1 GCA_030672885.1 Candidatus Aenigmatarchaeota archaeon
GGCTGGTCACGCTTTCCCTGTTCCTCATACCCACCGGGGCCAGGGCAATGGCTATTAAGCCATTGACTGCGACAAGCCATAATGCCGGAGAGGAACTGAGGACCCCGATCTTGTCTATGTTCGATGATATGCTCCACAGGAAGGCAACAAGCAGCATGTACCTGGGGCCCTTTTCTGTGAGCATCGCCCTGAACGGTGCCAGATATCCCCCATGCCGATGCTTTATGTTAAGTATGTAAGAGCCCAGGACAATCAACAGCACCCCTATAAGCCCTGCACCACTCGGGAACTCTCCTAATATCAGGGGTGACGTCATCAGCAGGAACAGCGGAGTAAACGTTACCATGGGAACCGTTATGGAGAGATCTGAATGCCTGATGGCCTTGAAATAAAGTATGGTGGTAAAGAGATTGATTCCGGCACCCGCTATCAGTGCAGGAAGGAAGGCGGCGCCAATTTCTGGTATCCCTGTAAGGAACATGAAGGGACCAAGCAAGATAAGGGAAAAGAATCTAAGCGACCATCCAACAACATATTCGTCCATGCCCTTCAGGTTCCACTTGCCAAGCACGTCTTTCATGGACCCAAAGAAAGCGGTCAGCAGGGAGAATACAAGCCACAGCATGTTAGATATAATGCAACTGTTTATTAAGACATTGGACTATTATAGTCATGGATTTTCTTGACATTGATGGCTCCTATGGCGAGGGCGGCGGCCAGATACTCAGGGTGGCCACGGGCCTCTCTGCAGTGACGGGAAAGCCAATCAGGGTTTTCAACATCAGGGCCGGCAGGTCCAAGGCCGGAATGAAGCCCCAGCACCTCAAGGGCATAGAGGCAGTGGCCAGGCTCTGCAATGCCAGGGTGTCAGGTCTCGCTGAGGGCTCCACCAAGATAGAGTTCACCCCAGGGGAGCTCTCCCACGAGCACCTCAGGATAGACATAGGCACCGCAGGCTCCATTGGCCTGGTCTTCCAGAGCCTTATGATTCCAGCCGTCCGCACCGACATACCCCTGGAGTTCGATGTGACGGGGGGGACGGATGTTGCCTGGAGCCCCAGCATAACATATTTCAGGGAGGTGTTTTGCGGTTTCCTGAAGAGGATGGGCATAGATGCCGAGGCCAGCATCCAGAGATACGGCTTCTATCCAAAGGGCGGCGGCAGGGTACTTCTCAGGATACACCCGGGAAGCCTGAGGCACCTTGAGCTCACCGAGAGGGAGAGGATCACCAGATATGATGTCCTGAGCGTGGCCACTGAGAACCTCAGGCAGGCCGGTGTTGCAGAGAGGCAATCTGATGCGGCAATAGAGATATTGGGAAGGAAATCAGAGCGCGAACTCTGCGAATATGTCCAGAGCTCATCGCCCGGTTCCTCGCTCCATGCGCACGCGCACTTTGGCAACACAACCCTTGGTGCAAGCGTCCTGGGTGAGAGGGGCAAACCAGCCGAGAAGGTTGGTGAGGAGTGCGCCAATATGCTTCAGGAGCAGCTCGATACAGGGGCCTGCCTGGACAGGTGGATGGCGGACCAGATCCTGCCCTACATTGCGCTTTCTGGCAAGCCCTGCAGCGTCTCGGTGGCAGAGCTTACAAACCACGCCAGGACCAGCATATGGCTCATTGAACAGTTCCTGCCGGTCAAGTTCGAGACCAGCGAATCTGGCGACCACTTCATCATACGCTCTGAGCCTGCCAGCGAAGATTAACGGGCCAGCATACCCCGAACCCCCTCCGCATGGCCCTGCCGGTTCTCCACCATCAACCAGGAACTCATGTGCCAGCAGCGCGACCCTGGTTGGGCTCCTTCATGCATTCCAGCACATCAGCGGGTTTCCCTGACCATGATACCTATGCCTTTCCGGTTCTCTTCCAGATTTGCTTTTCATCCAGACTGACCTCCAGAATCCTGTGCAGGGGTATGGTGCTCTCTTCTCCTCTGCCATCCCTGACGAGAATGTATCCCTTCTTGACAGAGGATATCCTGCTGCCCGGAACAATCCTCCTGTCCCCGGGCATTCCCCTGTGGAGTATCACGACCTCGGCCCTGTCGAGCTCTCCCTTCCACAGCAGCTTCCCCAGGACGCGATAGACCATGACAAGAAGTTGTACGCAACGCTTTTATGCCTTATGCTGTTGTCAGCTATACCTTTATGCCGAGTTTCTTTAACTCACTCTTCAGCTGCTCCGGGTTCCTGTAAAGTATGGTGTGAATTCCCATGCCCTTTGCCGTCGAAAGGTTCAGCGGGAAGTTGTCTATAAAAACAGTCTCCTCTGGCTTCGTGCCCATCCTTTTGAGCGTGTACTCATAGATGTCCCTCTCGGGCTTTCTCATGTGTACCTTCCAGGACAGCACGACTCCATCAAAATGATTGTAGAAACCAAACCTGTCAATGCACTGTTCTGTGGTGTTCCTGTCCACATTTGACAGCGCAAAAAGCCGGTACCTTCCCTTGAGCTTCTTGGTTATCTCTATTGTTTCATTGACAGGACTGAGCGTGTTCCTCCACTTGGATGCCATCTTGTCCATAAGCTCGGGTTTTATTCCGTGGTCCCTCTCGATTTTTATCTTGAGCTGTTCCTCTGTTACCAGACCCTTCTCGAATTGGTCCCATTCCCCACCCATTATTATCATGGCATAGAGCTGTTCCTTGCTGAATCCAGTCTGCTTGACAAAATGCTCAAAGAAGGATTTTATCCGCACGTTAACAAGAATGCCGCCAATATCGAATATTATGCCCTTTATCACTAAAACACCTGCTAAACAATTTATCCCTGAACATATTTAAATTAGGGGTTGCTGGCATCTGGCCGGCTTCAGGAAGGGTATGGACCGGGTGGGACAGCTTTATCGGTTAAAACAGTGCTTGGTTCAGATGTTTTCTGTTCTGGCTTTTGAAATGCTTTTATATTATCATAAACAAGTATTAATATGAGGCTTTTATCGATAATGGCTATTCTGTTTCTCGTTTTAGCAATATCAGGCTGTACCTCGCAAACGCCTGCGGGGGGAGAAAACGGTGCCCAGGATGATGTCGGGGACATTCCGACCTCAGATCTGGAATACTGGAACCTGCACAAAGACGAATACACAAGACTTGATGAAGTGAGTTTTCTTCATTCTGGAAATAATCTGAGTTTCGTTGGAAAGGCATGGAAAGGTCTTTATCATACGACTGAACAGGGGAATTCTATATCTGTTGGTTATCGCCTGACTGCGCAGGGGGATGTTATGACCGGCTTTGGTGACCATATGGAAGGTGGCTCTATCAAGGCTCAAGGCAACGCAGGCACTGGGGTCGGTTCAGGAATGAGGGGTGGACAGATAGAAGTATTGGGAAATGCTGGTAGATCCGTGGGTTACAAGATGGAAAGTGGTTCTATCACTGTTCATGGAAACGTAGGTCATACTGTAGGATATGAAATGATCTCTGGTTTTATCCGGGTTGTTGGAAATGCTGACCATTCTGCTGGTATTTACATGAAAGATGGCAGAATAGTTATTGAAGGAGACGCTGCAGAAAGGGTAGGAGAACAGATGGAAGGTGGAGAAATAGTAATTTATGGAAAGGTTGATGGTCTTATCGGTGCAAACATGGAAGGTGGAAAAATAATAGTCAAATGTGAAGGCGTTCCCCAGGACCAGGAGTGCACCGGAACAGTGGGTCACAGGATGTATGGTGGCAAGATATACATCAAGGGTAAGGCAGGCCCCCTTGAGCCCGGATTCCATCCAACAGGAGGAGAAATCTGGGAATACTGGGAAAGTTTTCAAGGAAGGGATCTAGGGACAAGAATATATCCGAATTAGGCTTTTTAACACTCCTTGTTAAAATCAGGGCTGAGGCTTCTGATAACTGCTGAGATTTGCACTGTGGTTAATATGGACCGGCCGGGATTCGAACCCGGAGCCTCCACCAATAAGGGCGCCGCACCCGCCCTTATCAATCCTCCCTCTTGGGGTATTGTTTATCCCAAGGGATTAAGGGAAGTGCAAGTGCTTGCCGAGGTGGCGATCTGCCATTGATCTACCGGCCCAATTAGTTCTATTATAAAAAAGGGGAATATATTTATTGTTTTTCCCTCCTGGCGATTATTTTCTCAAGGATTTCTTTCAATTGCGGGTCATTGATATTGTCCTTACAGAACCAGAAATAATGTTCAAGATTTTCCAACCCCCTCTTATAGTCGTTCTTTTTCTAATATTCCAGCGCTTGGAACCCAAACAGCAGCCAGGCTAACAGTTTCACGAAAATAGCCACTGG